>JAFGPH010000573.1 GCA_016926135.1 Deltaproteobacteria bacterium | reverse complement strand
GGGTTCATTCCCTGTCCCTGTCCAGGAAAAAATTTCAACATCACGGGGGCGGTAAGGGGCAGAGGAGAAAGATGCGTTGCAGCCCTGGACGACCCCCGACAGCCCTGTTGGGCGTTCCTGTGGGCACGGCATCATCATGGTAAAGTCAACGTTGAGACACCACACTCGACTTCCTGATCAACATAATAGAGAAAACAGGCCAGATGTGCACACGTGCAGGGAAGGTGTCGCATCTGGAGTGCATCTCTGCAACTCTTCTCGACGAATGCTTTGCAGAAAAGCAACTAGCCCTGATGGCTCCGAGCACTTCTCCCGGGTTCCCAGATCGGGCGTAACTTATTGATACTGAATGAATTAATGCCTGGATGGGGCTACTGTGATCGCAGTGGCATGCTTGATGCTTGTTGTGGGTAGTGGTAATCGATGCGGGGCTCCTGGTGAAAAGCGCAGAATCCGGGTCCCGTCTTACATGCACCGCAGAAATCCCAGTGGGGGGAGACTTGGACCGGAGAAGTAGAAGGTAGACGAACCGTACCATGCAGAAATACAAATATCTGTTTGGGCCAGTGCCGTCGCGTCGGTTGGGACGGTCACTGGGAGTGGACCTGATTCCATTTAAGACGTGCAACCAGGACTGCATATTCTGTCAGCTCGGACGGACGACAGACATGACACTTACCCGGGGGGAATATGTGCCCATTCGGGAAGTGTTCGATGATTTGGGGCAGTGGCTGAAAGCGGATGGAAAGGCGGATCACATTACCCTTTCCGGGTCCGGAGAACCCACGCTTCATTCCCGATTCGGGGAGGTGCTTCGGTTTGTCAGGGAGAACAGCCCTATCAAGACAGTGTTGCTGACCAATGGTTCCCTTCTCCACCTTTCTGAAGTCCGTAGGGCGGCCGCCGAGGCCCATATCGTCAAGGTTTCCCTGAGCGCATGGGATCAGATATCCTACGGATGGGTGAATCGTCCCCATCCGGAGATCGAGTTCAACCGGCTGGTCGAGGGGCAGAAGGCCTTCCGTGACCAGTTCGGGGGGGAACTGTGGATGGAGGTCTTTCTGGTGGCAGGCATGAACTCCAGCCCTTCGGACGTGAGGAGGATTGCCTCGCTGGCGGAACAGATCAGGCCGGATCGGATTCATTTGAACACGGCCGTGCGTCCTCCGGCCGAGGATTTTGTGGCCCCTGTATCCAGGGAACGCTTGGCGTCCCTGTGCAACCTTTTTCGACCCTTGGCGGAGGTGATCGCCGAGTTTGATCTGAAAGGGAAGATTGAGGTACGTGCCACCGAGGAGGAGATTCGCGCCATGCTGGAGAGGAGGCCCTGCAGGGCGGATGAGATCGCCGAGACCTTCGGCATGCACATCAACGAAGTGACCAAGTACCTCGGGATACTCATGCGGGAAGGGAGAGTGAGCGCAAGGCGTGTGAACGACTTCCATTACTACGTGGCCACGGCAAGAAGGGGGGACGAAGGCTCGACGCAGGCCTGATTCCTGGGAAACGGGGAAGGGATTTGACGAGGAAAACTGAAATGACGGATGACCTGGATGATTTTGTCCTGAAGCTGCAGGATCAGATTTACGAGGACACAAGGAAGGCTTACGGACAGGCGGCCTTTGAGAGATGGCGGAAACCTCTGTATGTAGGGGCCATGACCGATCCGGACGGGTACGGCCGTGTCAAAGGGAATTGCGGCGATACGATGGAGGTCTTCCTGAGGTTTGAAAAAGACAGGGTGAAGGAGGCCACGTTCCGAACCGACGGCTGCGGGTCCAGCACGGTTTGCGGTTCTTTTGCAGCCGAGCTTGCCCTTGGAAAGAGTCCTGAAGAGCTTGTGGAGATCACCGGGGAGACGATCCTTGATATCCTTGGGGGCCTCCCCGAGGAAGAGCGGCACTGCGCCTTTCTTGCCGCGGATACGCTTCATGAGTCGATGAACGACTACATGATCAAGCAGACGAGAAGACAGCGATAGTCGAAAGGGCCAATGACATGAAGGAACTGGTTGTGATAAGCGGCAAGGGTGGAACGGGGAAGACGAGCATCGTCGCCGCCTTTGCGTCCCTGGCAAAGGAAAAGGTGCTGTGCGATGCGGACGTGGATGCGGCTGATCTTCACCTGATCATGCAGCCCAAGGTCAAAGAACGCCACGATTTCGAATCAGGACACACGGCCGTCATCCATGCCGATCAATGCACCCAGTGTGGTCTTTGCCGGGAGTTGTGCAGGTGGAACGCCATTGATGAAGATTTTGTGGTGGATTCCATCGCCTGTGAGGGCTGCGGCGTGTGTTATTATTTTTGCCCTGAAAAGGCAATCGGTTTTCCTGTGAATACATGCGGTGAGTGGTTCATTTCCGACACCCGCTTCGGCCCGATGGCCCATGCCAGGCTGGGCATTGCCGAAGAAAACTCGGGGAAACTGGTGACCCTGATTCGACAGCAAGGCAAGAAGCTGGCCGAAGAAAGGAACCTGGATTTGCTTCTGACGGATGGCCCTCCGGGTATAGGCTGTCCGGTGATCGCCTCCCTTGGTGGGGCCACGGCGGTCCTCATCGTGACTGAACCCACGGTCTCCGGGAAACACGATATGCAGAGGGTCGCGGAACTGGCTGCCTTCTTCAAGATTCCGGCCATGGTCTGCGTCAACAAATTCGATCTCAATTCCGACCAGGGACAGGGGATCGAGGACTTCGCCCGGGAGAGACAGGTCGGGGTGATGGGTCGAATCCCTTTCGACCCCGTCTTTACCAAAGCCATGGTCCAGGGGAAGACTGTTTTTGAATATGACGGTCATTCCGAGGGAGCCAAGGCGGTCAAAAAGATCTGGGAGGATTTGGCGAAGTATCTGGATGTGTGAAACCAAAGGAGGTGGGCAATATGCCGAGAGGAGACGGAACTGGCCCGAGAGGACAGGGCCCGGGAACAGGTAGAGGCCGGGGTCAAGGCGGCGGTGGCCGGGGTCAAGGCGGCGGTGGCCGGGGTCAAGGCGGCGGTGGCCGGGG
>JAFGPH010000572.1 GCA_016926135.1 Deltaproteobacteria bacterium | reverse complement strand
GGATCCGAACGGCTCGAATTGACCAAGGTATTGAGTCAGGCCGACGCATCCACAGGGCAGGGAAACGTCACCACGGTTGTAAGCGACGTGGATGCACACTCCCAGTGTCTCATGAGGGTCCATGTCAAAGACGGCCAGGTGATCGGGATTCAGGGAGATCCCTCGGACCCGGAAAGCAAGAGGGAACTCACGCCGAGAGGGCAGAAGATGGAAGAGATTCTCTATGCCCCCGACCGCCTCAAATATCGCTTAAAGCGTGCAGGAGGGAAAGGTGAGGGCAAGCCACAGCACGATGGGGTATCCGGGACGGGGTGATGGTCCGCGTGGCCTCGCCCCGGGGAGGAATTCGATGCAGGGCCCGGGTCACTCAGGATATCGATCCCCGGGTCGTCCCGCTCCCTCACGGATTCAAGGAAGCCAATTGCAATGTCCTGACGGATAACCGGGCCTGCGATCCCATCACGGGATCACCGGGGCTGAAGTCATCCCTGTGCAGCGTGGAGAAAGCCTGATTGAAGGGCTTCTTCGGGGAAGCCTTAAACCCTCTTCTCTTCAGCTTCAAAACAGGGGATACACAGGGTCCTGCCCCTGAACCGCCGGGTACGGCTCTCCATGGTTCTCTCACCGCAGGCCTCACAGGCCAGACTCTCAAGAATGCGAGCCTTCTTGGGGATGGGACCTTCTACCTCTTTGATCTCGAAAAGCTCATGCGGGTCCGCCTCTATAATCCTTTTGATCCGGGCGGCCCTGAGGGAACTCAAACGGGCTTCCTCTTCTGGAGTCAGCCCCCCTTCTTTTATCTTCTTCGTCATGAGTTCGAGCATTCCGCCATCCGATTCCTCAAAGGCCCGGGGTCTCGTAACCACACGGATCCCCTTTTCGTCCGAACGGCGGTAGAAGGTAAAGGCGTTCTTTCCATAGTCCAGATGAATGAGATTCCCCTTGCCGAAAGTGCACCCGGTCAGATACTGAACGGCATCAACGGCGCACATGTCCGTCTCCACCACGGCAACAATTTCTTCATCCGGCGACCTTTCGAATTCCTCCAACGCGACCTCGGCGACCCGAATGCCGATGGCCAGCCCGGGGCAACTGTGGCCGTGAAATTGAATGGTTTCTTCTATTACTTCCGGACTGATTTTCGTCGATTTCATGATCCTGTCTCCTTCCTTTCATACCCACTCTGTCTGATGAAAAGTCATTATCTGCGGAGGGACCCGGACACGCCCGGAGAACACCCCTCCCGGGGGCTTTTTGGAAGAGTCCTTCCGATCTAAAAATCCCTTATGCGAAAAGATCGCATTGACCCTCTATCAAAGGTCAAATGCAAGTGGAAAATGACAGGCCACCAGTCGGCCCTCCCAGGATTCCAGGACCGGGACCTGTCTCCGGCAGTCTTCGCCCGCCCGGGGACACCGGAGGGCAAAAGGGCATCCTTCGGACGCCGTCCCTTCTCCCGTCAACCGAACCGATTCGGCATGGATCCCCCGGGCGCTGTCCAGGAGGAGTCGGGTATAGGGGTGGGCCGGTTCGGAAATAATTTTTGTTGCCGGTCCCAATTCCACAATCGAACCCTTCAGCATGATCCCTATCCGATCGCTGATCTTCCGGGCAAGACCGACATCATGCGTCACGAAGAGCATGGTCAGACCCCTCTCGACTTGCAGGTCCAGCAGCAGTTTCAACACCTTGGCCTGCACGCTGGGATCGAGGAAACTGGTGGGCTCATCGGCAACGAGCAGCGCGGGTCCCAACACGAGGGCCCGAGCCATGCACACCCGCTGGATCGCCCCCATGTTTAATTCATGGGGGTACCGGCCTAGAAATGCCTCGTCCGTCGAGAGGTGGACCTCCCGAAGGACCCTTTTCACCCGCTCACGTCTCTTTTCCCCCCCCAGGGACGGCTCGTGAATCCTGAGGGGTTCGGCCACGATCTCTTCGACCGTGAAACGATGGCTCACGGACTCGGTCGGATTCTGATACACCACGCCGATCCGACGGGCCAGGGACCGGTAATCCCTTGTCTTCCACCCCTCCATGTCCCGGCCCTCAAAGGCCCTTGATCCCCCATCGGGCTTTAGGACGCCCGCAAGGATCATGGCCAGGGTCGTCTTGCCCGAACCGGTTTCCCCCACCAGACTGAGAACCTCACCGCACTTCAGGATCAAATCGCTCGGATAGAGCGCCTTGACCTGTCCGTAAATCTTACTTACGCCTTGGAGAATGAGAAGGTCGGCGATTCCTCGACGCAGACACCTCACGGTGTGGTCCTCTACCGGTTCCAGGGTGATGGGATCTCGGCGGCAGGACTCCAGGGCTTGGGTGCAGCGATTCTGAAAAAGGCAGCCCATGGGCGGCGCGTGTCCGTTTGCATGGATCGATTCAGGAACCTGTATATGACTGTGCCGGTAGGTTTGACCATCCCCCCTGCCGTGCTGGTGGATCATACGATAGAAGGCATCTCCCCGGATGCCTCCAAGATCACGCATCCTGTCCATGCCCGGAAAGGACCGGACCAGGGCCAGGGTGTAGGGATGAAGGGGCTTTGCCAACAAATCCTTTGCGGGGAGGACTTCCATGATCTGCCCCAGATAGAGGACGGCGATGGTATCGGCGTTATGAACGGCGAATTCCAGATCGTGGGTGATGAGAAGGATCGCCTTTTCTGCGGCCTTAGCCTCTCCGATCACATGGGAAACAATGCCCTTGTTTAAGGCGTCGAGGGAGGCCGTCGGTTCGTCCAGGATGATCGCCTCCGGATCGAGGATCAGGCCCATGGCCAGAAGGACGCGCTGGGCCTGGCCGCCGCTGAGCTCATGAGGATAACGGGTATGGTATTCGACATCCAGTCCCATCCCCATGAGAGCCGCTTTGGCCAGGGATCGGGCTTCGGGCCCTTTCAAGGACATCCGTTGAACCAGGGGTTCCGCCACCTGATCAATGACACGATATACCGGATTGAGGCTTTCAATCCCGTTCTGAAAGACCATGGTCACCTTGCGTCCCCTCAGCTCCTGGAGGTCCACTTCATCCTGGATGGCAAGGGGGCGCCCATTCAGGCGTATGGTCCCCTCCAGGGACGCGTTCCGGGGTAGCAATCCCAGACAGGCAAGACCCAGGGTCGTCTTACCCGAGCCGGACTCTCCCACAAGAGCCAGGCACCGCCCCGATGTGAGGGTCAGATGGACATCCTCCAGGGCCTGGAGGGCATGGTCTCCGTCGCGGTAAAGGACGCTCAGATTTTCAATGCTGAGGCTCATGCAGCCCTTCCTTCCAGGGTGACCCTGAGCCGGGGATCCAGAACCTTTTCGAGTCCAATGGCCAGGAAGGTCACGCTGGCGATGAGCATGGAAAGGCACAG
>JAFGPH010000571.1 GCA_016926135.1 Deltaproteobacteria bacterium | reverse complement strand
GGGGTCTTTTGGTCCGATGCCGCACCAAAGGTGGGAAGTCCTGCATCGATCCAGGCCTGACTTCCGCCTTCCAGATTTCGCACATCCATGAAGCCCAGCTGCTGCATGACACCGGCGGCCATGCTGGACCGGTAGGCCGAATTACAGACCATGAGCACCGGCATCGCGGGATCCAGGCGCTTGGCCTCGGTGAAGAGACGATCAATGGGAAGGTTGAGGACGTCACCGATCCGCAGCCCCATCCACTCCGCGGGCAGCCTCACATCCACAATGACAGGGGCCGTTCCCTCTTGCATTTGCCCATAAAGATCCTTCGGACTGACCAGGGCAACGCTTTCAAGAGGCAAACCGCTCTCCGCCCAGGCCTCCGCCCCGTCCTTGATATAGCCTGCGGGATTGTCGTAGCCGATCCTGTGGAGCCGGTAGGCGGCCTCCCTGACCTCGGAATCGGAGCCGATCAGGATGAAAGGCTCTCCCCAGGGGACCATGATGCCGGTCCAGGTTTCAAAACGTCCCCGAATACCGATATTGATGGCATCCGGTGCATGTCCTGCGGCAAATGCCCCGGCATCCCTTGCATCCACAAGCCAGGCCCCTTTTTTTGATTCTTCCTGGACCTGTTGCGGGGTCAGGGCCGGGGGCATGTGTCTGTCCCAGTCCACGGGTTGGGGCCCCTCCCGGTTCATAGCGGCATTGTGCTTGAAATACTGGGGTGGTTCACGGAGACCGTCGATGACGGCCATCACAAAGGAATGAAGATCTTTGTGCTGAAAATAGGGATTCACCTTTTTCTGCTCTCCGAAGGTGGAGACCGGGGCATCGCTCAAATGCACACCGCACAGGGAACCCGCGCCGTGGGCAGGGTAGATTTTGGTCTCGTCCGGAACCCTGGAGAGTTTTTCGTTCCATGTCTCAAAGAGAAGCGCTGCCAGCCGGGCCGAAGAATAGGACCCTTCCATGAGATCGGGACGGCCCACGCTGCCGATAAAGAGGGTATCGCCGGTCAGGACCATTCGGGGCTCGGGGCTCTTTGCCGGATGATACACATAGAGGCAGGTTCCGTCGGGGGTGTGTCCCGGAGTCGTTCGGACCACGGCCTTCACATCACCGAAGAGGATCTCGCTGGTGTCGACCATCGGGGTGTGTTTGAATTTGGCCCCCCCTTCTTTATTGACCAGGATTTCAGCACCGGTGGCATTCATCAATTCCATGTGGCCGGCAATGAAATCCGCGTGGGAGTGGGTGAGATAGACGCGTGTGATCTTGAGACCGAGTTCTTCGGCGTCCTTCAGGTAGCGCCCAATGTCTCTTGCGGGATCCACGATCAAGGCCTCGCCACCACTTCCTATCAGATATGAATAATGGGAAAGCACCGCAAGATTATATTGTCTGAATACAAAGCCGGGCAGGGTCTCCTGCTCCGCCACCTGGAGATTGGCCGCCTCGTCTCCGTGAGAGGTGGCTTCGGCATCTCCCTTGATTTCGGCACCACAGGCATAACTGCAAATACGCAATACAAAAAACACCACAAAAGGCAAAAGCCATACACGAATGCCTTGCTTCATTATCTTCTCCTTGAAATCAGCCTTTCCAAGCAGGGGCCGGCACATTCTTTTCGCTGCGCTCCCTCCGCCATCCATGGCGACCGTCGCTGCGGGATTTTGCCCCTTCATCTCTCCTGATTGTTATTAAAAACATGAAGTTGCACAAGAAAAATCTGAGACGGGATCTCCATCTCATTCCTCTTTATCCACCTATCTCATCCAGAAATGTGCCCAGAGACCGATTTACGGCCGCTGACTGTTCGATCATAACCATATGCCCTGCGCCGGGAATAATCTCGATTCGTGATGAAGGCAGGTTTGCGTGAAGGTATTTCGCATACTTTACGGGAGTAAGCTTGTCCCTCTCCCCACACAGGATGAGGACGGGGAGCCGGATGTCTTGGAGTCCTTCCCGGTTGTCGAATTGATCGCAGGCCTTGAAGTCGCCGTAGATGATCGCGAGGGGGCACTTATGCATGGCCCGGATGAAGGGTTTCTTGATATCCTCCGGGGTGTCGGGATGGAAGGCCGCCACGTCGATGGTCCCGAAAAAGGTCTCGGGCTCTTTTGTGAGCATTTCGAAGACCTCGGGCATGACCCCCAGCTTGGCGCCGGTCCCCACCAGGACGACCCCCTTCAGGTGAGGGGGAGCCTTGCGCGCCAGTTCCTGAACAATGGCCCCCCCCATGGAGTGACCGACAAGGACAAAGGGCCTGTCCGGCAGTGCCCTCGCGATGGTCTTTCGAACCCATCGCGCATAGGCGGGAATGCTCTCTTCACCGGAGGGAGAGGAGCCTCCGTGTCCAGGGAGATCGATTCGATAGACGAGGTGTGTACCTCTGAAATAGGCGGCCTGATGATCCCAGATGCCTGCCTCGCCGCCGGCACCGTGGATAAACAGGAGGGACGGAGGCCTTTCCTTACCGGTCGGTTCCGGTTCAAGGACATGAATTTCCAGACTCTCAATAGGGACGATCATGATTTAATCCGTCAGTATGCGATCTTTGATCCCCGAGACGTCCTGCTTTTCGGCCATCATCTTGGTGACCTTGTTGAAGCCGGCAGTGTCTCCGAGCATGATACACCCGACGATTCGGTTGTCGTCCATGACGATCTTCTTATAGACTTTGTCGTCCTGAAAGACCCGCGATTCCATCTCGTTGTCCGCATCGATGTTTCCGGCAGATGCCAGGTCAATACCCACAACCTTGAGGGTGTTGGCCATGGTCGTCCCCCCGTAGACGGCATCGCCTCCGGCCATGGTGATCCCCGCCACCTTGCCCTGCTCCATGGCCGCCGGCCAGATCCCGTAAGGAATCCCCTGGAATTCGGCCACATCCCCGGCGGCATAGATGTCCGGCTTGTTGGTTTGAAGATGCTCATTGACCTTGATTCCCTTGTCCTTTTCAAGGCCCAGGGCCTCGGCTATCTCGAGGTTGGGGCGCACACCAGCAGAGATGATGACCATCTTTGCAGACAGGGTCTCGCCGCCCTCAAGACGCACCTGCTCTACATGGTCTTTGCCCGTGATCTCCTCGGTCTTGGCGCCGAGCCGAAAGGAAAAACCCATACCTTCCATGATGGCCTGGAGCCGCTTGGCCCCGTCCACATCCAACTGCCTGGGCAGGAGGCGGGGAAAGAACTCGACGACCGTGACCTTCTTGCCGAGCTTCCGCAGGGCGTTGCCGGCTTCGAGACCGAGCAGTCCGCCACCGATGAGGATAACGTCCTCCAATCCCTTTGCCCAGGCTGCAATATCCCGGGCATCCTCCAGAGAGCGCAGGGCAAAGACCCCTTTCCTGTCCGAGCCCTTAATGGGCGGAACAAAGGAGTGACTGCCCGCGGCCACCAGAAGGACATCGTAGGGGTGT
>JAFGPH010000100.1 GCA_016926135.1 Deltaproteobacteria bacterium | reverse complement strand
CGATCTTGGGATGCACCTGGACCTGCCGCAGACCCTCCTGGGTGATCTCCACAGGATCTTCCGCGGTCCATATCTTGGTTTCGGGCTTGTTGATGTGGTGGAGGCCTGCATGCAGGGTCGTGGTCTTGCCGCTACCGGTGGGTCCCACCACGAGGACGATCCCGTAAGGTTTGGAAATCATGTCGGTGAAAACGTTGTAATTCCTCTCGCTCATCCCCATCTTTTCCAGGGGAATGGGCTCACCGGCCGCCAGAAGACGCATCACCACGTCCTCGTTTCCTCCGGCCGTCGGGATGGTGGCCACGCGGAGTTCGATGTCCAGGGGGGCGTACTTCTTGAACTTGATTTTCCCGTCCTGGGGGAGCCGCCGCTCCGAGATATCCAGGTCGGACATGATCTTCAGACGGGAGACGATCGCCTGCTTGAAGGTGTAGGGGATGGTCTGGTAGACCTGGCAGGCACCGTCGATCCTGAACCGAATGACGGCGTTGGTCTTTCCCTGACGCGGTTCGATGTGAATATCCGAGGCATTCCTGTTCTGGGCGTCGATGATCATCTTGTTCACGAGCTGGACGATGGCCCCGTCCTCCTCGCTGACCCTGTCCCCGTCCTCGATCGCCTCCTCGTCACTGGCCGAGAGTTGCCCGAGAATATCCTCGATGCTCCCCGAGTCGTCCATGAGGCTTGACCGCTTCACATCGAAGAAGTGGTCGATCATTTTGAAGATATCTTCTCTCAGGGCCACGCAGAACTCGAATTCCCTCCCCGACATCATGCGTCGGATGGTGTCCCTGGCAGGCAGGAAGTCCGGGTTTTCCATGGCCACCACCACCTTGTTGCCGGACTGGGAGACAGGGACGAAGACATTGCTCCTCAGAAAGGTGTGTCTCAAACCCTTCAGGATCTCACCGGGGATGATCATCCTTTCGTCGTAAGGAATGAAGCGGGTTTTGTAATAACTGGAGAGCGATCTGCCCACATCATCCTTCGAAACCTGGAAATCCGACATGAGAACGGACTCCACGGCCTTCTGGAGCTTCCGGGCACTGGCCATGGCCTGCTCCAGGTCCTTGTCGGTAATGATGTTGTTGCTGATCAGATAGTCGAACTTGGTGGGTTTTCGTTTCTGCGCAGCCCTCTGGTTGTTGAAGAACGCGATCCCCAGGACCTTGGCGATTTCCAGGACCGAAGCCTGGTCGTCCAGGGTAAAGTGGGTTCCATCCTTCTTGTTGATGAGCTGTATGACACCCAGCAGGTATTTGTTGTAAAGGACAGGGGCCGCCAGGACCTGGGTGGTCTTGTATCCGGTCTTCTCGTCCCAGCTCTTGTTGAACCTCAGCTCCGGATTGATTCTCTTGAGCTCGTTATCGTCGTAAGAATTCAGGATGTTGACCATTTTCCCGCTGGCCGCACAGTAGCCCGAGATACTCTCGTTGCTTATGGCGACCCGGATCTCAGCCACTTCGTCACCGGTCTTGAACCGGGAGACGATCTGCTTCTTAACCCCGTCCACCACGTAGATGGTGATCCGGTCGGCATCAAAGAGACCCAGGATCTCGCTCTGGAGATTCAGGAGGATGTCATTGGTGTCCTTGGCCGAATGGATCTTGTTGGTGATGTTGTTGAGTCTCTTCTGGAATTTCAGCTGTTCCTCGAGAGACTTCTCTCTGGATACGGGGATATCCGCTTCCCTAGCAATGGCGACCATGGGTATGAACCGCTTTTCTATGAATAAGGCTCATCTGGAAAGAAAACGCTTCCAAATGAAGCACCCGGCCTTTCCGCCGCACTCGGAAAGGCCAAACACTGCACACTGAAAACCCCCTTCCGGAAGGGTGGTTGTTCGGGTGTGTACATGTGAAGGCAATACAATTATCATAAACCATCCCGTGGAATATGCAACCTATTTGTTTGCCAAATACCAGCATCTCCACTATCATCGGGGGTCCTGAAGTTGCGCGTATTCCGGATTGATGCGGCAACCGTGTGCCCTCTCCGATGTAAACCTTGGAGGTTGACTGAAGAGGTTCTATGCTCACCGACAGCCACGCCCATCTCGACATGCCTGAGTTCGACGACGACCGGGGGGAGGTCATCAGGAGGGCCCTTGAGGGAGGCGTGACCCGAATCATCACCATCGGGATAGATCTCCCCAGTTCCCACAAGGCACTGGAAATAGCCAATAAGTACGATTTTATCTACTCCACCGTCGGCTATCATCCCCACAACGCGAAGCTCGCGGACCGGGAAGCCCTGGACGCCTTGTACGAACTGGCCAAGGAACCCCGGGTTGTCGCCTGGGGTGAAATCGGACTGGATTTCTTTCGTAACCACTCCGCGAGGCAGACTCAGATAGCGATCTTCGAGGAACAGATCATGCTGGCCGGCCGGGTGGATCTGCCCCTCATCATTCATGACAGGGAAGCCCACAAGGAAGTGTATGAAATTCTGAACAAAACCAGGAATAGTCGACAGAGGGGGGTCATCCACTGCTATTCCGGCGACTACCCCTTGGCCATGGCCTTCATAGGGATGGGTTTCTATATTTCCGTACCGGGAACCGTGACTTACAAGAACGCCTCAACGGTGAGGGATGTGGCTGCGAAAATCCCCATAGAGTTTCTGCTTGTCGAGACGGATGCTCCTTTCTTAACCCCTTCTCCTTACAGGGGAAAAAGGAATGAACCCCTTTTTGTCACCCACACGGCCCGCCGCATCGCGGAGCTGAGGGGCATGGATTTCCAGGACCTGGCCCGGCGCACAACGGAGAACACGAACCGTATTTTTGGACTGGATGGAACGTCATGATTTTCCACACGATTGCGCCTCATTGCCCCCTCATTCTTGCCTCTTCTTCCCCCAGGCGGAAAAGGCTCCTGCGGCAACTCGGCCTTCCTTTCCGCATCAGGGCAAGCCGGGTCGATGAAAACGGGGCAACAGGGGAACCCGCGACAAGGGCCTGCGCGTTGGCCGAGAAAAAGGCGCGGACCGCCTTCCGGAAGGCGGGGAACCGCTGGATTCTCGGGGCGGACACCCTGGTGGTTTTTGAAGACAGGATGCTCGGGAAACCGCTAGACGAAAAAGAGGCTGCCGCCATGCTCTCCCTCCTGAGCGGCAAGGAGCACCGTGTAGTCACCGGCTTTTGCCTCCTGGCCCCCGAGGGTCATCCGGCCCATTCCGAGGCCGTCACCACCCGGGTGAGGATGAAGAGACTCGGCCGTGAGGAAATCCTCGGCTACATTGCCACGGGCGAGCCCTTTGGCAAGGCGGGGGGTTACGCGATCCAGGGGATCGGCGCCTTCATGGTGGAAGGCATTTCAGGCTCCTATACCAATGTGGTAGGACTGCCCGTCTGTGCGGTGATCAAGGCCCTTCTTGCAGCCGGGGCGCTGAAGAACTTCCCCCTCGCCGTCAGCCCCCGCCCTTCCTCTGACGGGCGATCTCGGTGAGGATGACGCCGGCGGCGACAGCGACGTTCAGGGATTCCACCTTCCCGCATCCGGGGATGCTCACCATGTGCTGGCACTTCCGTCTTATGTTGGGACTCAATCCCTTCTCCTCACTTCCCAGTACCAGGACAAGGTGCCGCCTCCAGTCGAAACGGTACAGGGTTTCCTGGCTTTCTCCTGCCGTGCCGATGACCCAGAATCCCCTCTCGGCCATCCGATCCAGGGCCCTTCCGAGATTGACCACCCTTGAAACGGGCAGGTGGACAAAGGCGCCCGAAGACCGCTTCATGACCCCGGCAGACATGGCAGCGGAGCGGTCCTTGGGCAGGATGAGGCCATGGGCCCCGAAAAAGGCGCCTGTTCGCACCAGGGCGCCCAGATTCCCCACATCGGTGATATGATCCGCCGCCAGGACCAGGGCTCCTCCAGGGCCTCTCAGGGCCTTGTCCATGATCTCTTCGAGGTCGGAGTAAAGGAACCCGCCCGTCAAGGCAACCACCCCCTGGTGGGCGAGGCCGGGCAGCAGCTCGTCCATGTCATCACCCCTCTTGTAAAGGACGGGGATCCTCTTCTTCTCAGCAAGCCCCCGAAGATCTTCCATTCTGTTTCCCGCCCTGACTTCCCTCAGCCAGATCTCCATGATCCTGATGCGGCCGGAGACAAGGGCCTCGTGGACGGCGTGAAAGCCGGGCAGAAATAAGGGGGTCGGTTTTCGAGGTGGTGATGGATGGGCCATCTCAGGCGATCCGGAAGGTCTCTCTCACCTTTGATGTCTGGCGATCGGTGCGATGCCGCTCGGAAAGGACGATCGACCGGACGGCTTCCACCGCCTCGTAGAGATCGTCGTTGAATACAAGGTAGTCATAACGCAGGCACTCGCAGATCTCCTGGAGTGCCTTTTGCATTCTCTTGCGGAGCGCATCCTCACTGTCCGTTGCCCTCGCCCTGAGCCGCTCCTCAAGCACCTGCAGGGAAGGCGGCAGCAGGAAGACAAGGACACAATCCTTCATGCCCTGCCTGATGTTCCGGGCACCCTGGACGTCCACGTCCATGATGACATCCATGCCCCGTTCCACCTGCGATCGAACGCTGGAAAAGGACGTGCCGTAAAGATCAGCGTAAACCTCCGCCCACTCCAGGAGGTCGCCTTTCCGGATCATGGCCTGGAAGGTATCCCTATCCACAAAGTGGTAGTGTAGACCGTCCACCTCATTTTCTCTCGGGGCCCGGGTTGTGTGGGAAATGGAATACCCCAGGTCCCTCACCCCTTCCATGACCAGCCGGATGAGGGTGGATTTACCCGCTCCGGAAGGCCCCGAAACCACGAAGATCTGGCCGGCCATGTCTACTCTTCCACGTCTTCCTTGCTGAGTGTGCAATCGGGGCTGAATCTCTGAGCGATCGTTTCGGACTGGATGGCTGAAAGGATCACATGGTTGCTGTCGGTGACGATGACCGATCTCGTCTTTCTTCCCTGGGTGGCATCGATCAGTCTCTTCTCCTCTCGGGCCTCCTCTCGCAAACGCCTGATGGGGGCCGCACTCGGCGAGACAATGGCGACGACTCGTCTGGACACCACGGAATTCCCAAAACCGATATTCACGAGTTTCGTCCCCATACCCCTCTCTCCTTTCATTCCACGTTCTGGATCTGTTCCCTCATCTTTTCTATTTCGACCTTGATGTCAACGGTCGTTGCCGAAATGGAGGCTACCGAGGCCTTTGAACTCATGGTGTTGACTTCCCTGTGAATCTCCTGGGTGAGAAAATCCAGCTTCCGACCGAGGGCATCATCTAGCGTCAGGGCCTTTCGAAACTGCGCCAGATGGCTCTTGGCCCGCACGATCTCCTCCGTGATATCGGATCGATCTGAGAAGAAGACCACCTCCTGGGCAAGCAGGCCCTCATCCACGTCCCTGCCCGGAAGCATCTGGCTGACCTTATCCCTGAGTCTCTTCCTGTACTCCTCCAGCACCAGGGGAGATATCTCTTCGATCCGATCCACATGCTCGCTGATGTTCCCAAGCCGCATGGCGAGGTCTTCTTCGATGACCTTTCCCTCGTGGAGCCGCATCGTATCCCAGGAATCGAGAGCCTTATCCACGGCCACCCTGAGCCCGGCCCCGACCTCTTCCATGTTCTCCTCTTCGGGTTTGTAGGCAATCACGTCCCGCATCTGGCAGAGTTCCTCAGCCCTGATCTCCCCTTCCAGCCCGAATTCCTCGCAGACCCTTCTGAGGATCTGATAGTAGGACCTAGCGAGGGGGAGGTTGAGATCCAGGGCATATTCGGTCTGGCCGTTCCTTCGGTTGAACTGCACAAGGACCTCCACCCGACCCCTTCTCATCCTGGAGGCCACCCTGGACCTCACCTCGTCTTCCAGCGACTGAAGGGTCTTGGGCAACCGTACGATGATGTCCCTGTAGCGGTTGTTCACCGACTTGATCTCTGCCATGACGGTCCTGTCTCCCAGTGTCGATTCGCCCCTGCCGTATCCTGTCATACTCCTTAGCACGTGGGTCTCCTTGCCTCCTCCGGATCACCGCCCTCCAGTCCCCTGAGCTGATCCTTGTATCTCCTGCGCATGTGGTTGAACATGGAAATCGTTTCGGGTAAGGCATAGTCCCGGTACGTCCATTCAAGTGCCCTGAAGGTTCCCCGCCGAAACACAAGGGTCAGGTCGGCGTAGATCCCCCGGGAGAGGTACACCCTGTGGGTGTAGTTCTTCCCTGTAGCCAGCACCAATCTTTCGAGGGACACATAGCCGGGGTCGATATTGACCTGCCGTCGCCCCTGCTGAACGGATCTCTCCTCCAGGGCATTGGTCATCACCTTGGCCTCCACGAGGAACTCGGGTCGGATGAGCTTCCGGAAAGAAACGAAGCGACGGTGAAGGGGCCATCCCATTTCCCTTTCGTAATACCTGGTTCGATCAAAGAAGAGCGCAGGGCTCACCCAGTCGGTGGGCCCGAAGATCTCCTCCAGTTCCCCTATCCCCTTCTCGATCCGCTCTTCCAGGGGCGAAAAGAGACTGGAGATGAGTTTCACATCCTCCGGTTCAGTGGGCTGACTCATGGGAATGACATCCGTAACAGCAGAAGAGGAGCTTTCCTCTCCCTTTGCGGGGCACCTCAACGGACAGGAGGTATCTCAACGGAACACTTACAACGCCATCCTCTTCTCAGGGCGGTCGGGGGGTGGTCGCTCAGGACTATATCCTATGAGGCCACGGCACCTTTGTAACGATGACGTTGAGACACCGCACTAGCCGGGTAGGGCTGCCCGGATCCCCCTCGTGAGATCTGCGCCCCTCACCGTGGAGGTACCCACCTCGCCCACCACGATGCCCGCCGCCACATTGGAGATGATCGCTGCAGACTTCAGATCCATACCGGAAGCCAGTCCGAGACAAAAGGTGCTGATCACCGTATCCCCTGCCCCCGTTACATCGAACACCTTCCTGGCCACGGTGGGAATATGGCTGACCTCCCCTCCCTTCTCGAAAAGAGTCATGCCGTCCTTCCCCTGGGTAATGAGCACGGAACGGCAGTCCAACTCGCTCAGGATATGCATGCCCGCCCGCAGGAGAGTCTCCTGGTCCACGATTTCGATTCTGCAGAACGAACCGGCCTCATGATGATTGGGGGTAATCACTTCCACATCCCGATAGTGCTCGAAGTTGCCTGTCTTGGGGTCCACGGCGATCACCACACCCGAGCCTTCCAGCAGGTCTCTCAAGCCTCTCATCAGGTTTCCCGAAACCACCCCCTTCCCATAATCACTCACAATGACGGCATGGATGCCGTCACGAACCGCCCGGATGAATTCCAGAAGCCTCTTCACGCACCCCGGCCCGATCTCCCTCCGGCTCTCCCGGTCAAATCGCACCACCTGCTGATGGTGGGCTACAATCCTCGTCTTGATACTCGTGGGGCGATCGGCCTCGGCA
Source organism: Deltaproteobacteria bacterium (assembly GCA_016926135.1). The sequence continues at coordinate 1,760 of JAFGPH010000100.1, read as the reverse complement.
AGGATTCCCTCGGTCACCAACCCGAGATCTCGCACCTTTCCCAGAATGGCCCTGCCCGTCTCGTCCTCTCCGATAGCCCCGCACAGGATCGCCCTGCCCCCAAGGGAGGCGATGTTGTTGACCACGTTGGCGGCGCCACCCAGCATTTTGGTCTCCTCTCGGACCTCCACGACCGGCACCGGCGCCTCGGGCGAGATGCGATTCACCCGCCCCCAGATGTACTCATCCATGATGATATCCCCGACCACCAGGATGGTCGTATCGGGAAACTTGTCCACGTACTGAATCAGGTCTGCCGGGTTGTACTCTGAACCGATCTCTCGTATCATGTTCGGGGTTTCTCTGACCTCGAGCAGGGGACTCAACACACCTTTTCATAAATACGTTCACGAATACCGGGCGAAAGGTGTACTGAGTTTCTCACAAATAAATGCAGAAATTATCATCCTCCCGGGTGCTTGTCCACTGAAATGAGTCTGCCTTCTTACCATTGACTTTTCAAGGCCTCTCCTATAAGAGTTGACCGTCACACGATACAGGAGTAATCCTTTGAAGATCATCATCGTAGGTGCCGGGGAGGTTGGGTTTCATATCGCCCAGAAGCTCTCCGAAGAAAATCAGGACGTCTGCCTCATCGACAAGGACCCGGAAAAGGTCAAGCGGATTACGGAGAACCTGGACGTCCAGGCATTTCTGGGCTCCGGGACCAGCCCCGAAATTCTCAGGGCGGCGGGAATCAAGGATGCGGACATGCTGGTCGCCGCCACCGACAGTGATGAGGTGAACCTGATCGCCTGCCTGCTCGCCCGTCATCTCAACCATTACGTGCTGAAGGTGGCCCGGGTCCGCAGCCCCGAGTACCTCAGTGAACAGGAGCTCTTCAGCCGGGACCTCCTCGCCGTTGATCAGATCATCAACCCGGAATCGGTGATGGTGGAGACCATACGGAACCTGATGATGGTTCCGGGCGCCTCCGACGTAATCGAATTCGTGGGCGGGAGGGTCAAGCTGATCGGGATCACTATCAAGCCTGACTCGCCCTTCGCGGGACGTCAGCTCCTCTCCTTCAAAGGGATGGAAGGGAAGGTGCTTGTGGGTGCCATCGTCCGGGGAGACCAGGTGTTCATCCCCCATGGCCAGGACACCATCCGGGCCCATGACCTGGTCTACCTTGTGGTGCGGGGGGAGGAACTCCCCCGCGGGCAGGGTTTCTTCAACATGGAAGAGAAGGAGTTGAGGAGGGTCATGATCGTGGGTGCGGGCCAGACGGGATCCGCCCTGGCCGTAGCCCTGGACCAGACCAAGCTCCACGTCAAAATCATCGACAAGGACGCCCAGAGGTGCGCCGCCCTGGCCGAAAGGCTCGAGAAGGGCATCGTCATCAATGGAGACGGAACAGACCGCAACCTTCTGCAGGAGGAGAACATAGCGGATACGGACTTTATGGTCTCCATCACGGGGGATGAGGAAAGCAATGTCCTCATCTCGCTCCTGGGTAAGAGCCTCGGCGCCAAGAAGAGCATTACCCGCATCAACAAGCTGAGTTACATACCCCTGGTTTCCGCCATCGGTATCGACACGGTAGTCAGTTCCAGGCTCTCCGCCATACGGGCCATCCTCCAGTTCATCCGGAAGGGCAAGGTCATCTCCGTGGCTCCCCTGAAGGGCGAGCACGCCGAGGCCATCGAGGCCGAAGCCCTGGAGACCTCCGACATCGTCAACATCCCTCTCGCCCAGGTGAAGTTCCCCAAGGGTGCGCT
>JAFGPH010000099.1 GCA_016926135.1 Deltaproteobacteria bacterium | reverse complement strand
TTTTGGTTCGCCAGGGTTCACGAAGAATCTTGAGTGCGTATAGGGAAATCAACAATGGAATTTGAGTGCCGCCCAGCTTCAACACACTTTAGAAAGGGGGATATCTGTATGCATTTCAAAAGCATCTTTATGTTTGTAGCTCTAAGCACCGCCATTGGATTTTTTGGCTGCACTGCGGAGAAGAAAGTGGAGGGGCCCAAACAGGAGCAAATCACAAAGAAATTGATTCCACCGAAGGCTGAGGTTAAGGGCCAGAATTTTCTTATAGAGCTCAGCGACCTTGAAGTCGTCACGATTCAAGATGCAGCTTCCAAAGAAATTGTCGAAACCCCGAAGCTCGCGGGACGTATCAAAATAACCAACAAATCGAAAGATAACTTGGACATCCAAGCGGTCACCCTCGAATACTTGGACATAGCCGGGAAGCCAATCGATTTTGAATCCGGCGAGAAAATAACGAAAGTCTCTCTCTATTTAAAGATTATTAAGCCTGAAGAAAGTTTCGATGGCCGTTTGGATGTCACAATCCCAAAGAGGGCCGTCAAGGAAAAGGCATTGGGAAAGATAGAAATGAACTTGGTCTATGTCGCGTCCCCTCTTAACCGAGAGACTGTTACTCTGTCTCAAAAGATTGAATAGTCCGCTACCAATCCATGGATTAAGTGCAAACCAAAAAAGCATGGATCTGTCTCTCAAAATCATTTCGAAGGGGGGGTATCAAATGAAAATCAGGCCCTTAAACGACAGGGTGCTCGTTGTCAGAATTGAGGAGAAGGAGAAGACCACCGGTGGGATCATCATTCCGGACACGGCCAAGGAAAAACCGCAGGAGGGGAAGGTGGTAGCCGTCGGTCCGGGGAAATGGGGTGAGGACGGCAAACGGATACCCCTGGAGGTCAAAAAGGATGATCGCGTACTTTTCGGTAAATATTCGGGCAATGAAATCAACGTCGCCGGGGTGGAACATCTCGTGATGAGAGAGGACGACATCCTGGGTATCGTGGAAAAGGGATTGAAGGAGGCTTAATCCATGGCAGCAAAAGAGCTTAGATACGGAGCGAAGGCCAGAGAGAAGATGATGCAGGGTGTGGACACCCTGGCCGATGTGGTGAAGGTGACCCTTGGACCGAAAGGGCGGACGGTCCTTCTTGAAAAGTCCTGGGGGTCCCCCAAGATCAGCAAGGATGGAGTGACCGTTGCCAAGGAGATTGAACTGGAAGACAAGTTTGAAAACATGGGCGCACAGATGGTGAAGGAGGTGGCTTCCAAGACATCCGACGCTGCCGGGGACGGCACCACCACGGCGACAATCCTGGCACAGGCCATCTACCGTGAAGGGGCCAAGCTTGTGGCGGCGGGCGGCAACCCCATGTCCATCAAAAGAGGCATTGAAAAGGCCGTTGATCTGGTGGTTGAAGAACTCAAAAAGATGTCAAAACCCACAAAGGACAGGAAAGAAATCTCTCAGGTCGGAACCATATCGGCAAACAACGACAGCACCATCGGTGACATTATCGCCGAGGCCATGGAAAAGGTGGGCAAGGAGGGTGTGATTACCGTAGAGGAAGGCAAGGTCATGGAAACCACCCTGAAAATTGTTGAAGGGATGCAATTTGACCGCGGTTACCTGAGCCCGTACTTTGTCACGGATCCCGAGAAGATGGCGGTTTACCTGGAGGAGCCCTATATCCTTTTGCATGAAAAAAAGATCGGGATGATGAAAGACCTGCTTCCCATTCTGGAGCAGGTCGCCAAGGACGGCAAACCCATCCTGATTGTCGCGGAGGATCTGGAAGGAGAGGCACTCGCCACCCTGGTGGTCAACAAGCTGAGGGGAACCCTGCATTGTGCGGCTGTAAAGGCCCCGGGCTTTGGTGACAGGCGAAAGGAAATGCTGGAAGACATCGCCATCCTGACAGGGGGCCGGGTGATCAGTGAGGATCTGGGGGTCAAGCTGGAAACCTTAACCCTGAAAGACCTGGGCACTGCCAAACGGATTACGGTGGACAAGGATAACACAACGATCATCGACGGGGGGGGCGACCGCAAGGCACTGGAGGGGCGTGTCAAGCAGATCAGGGCTCAAATCGAAGAAACAACCAGTGACTATGACAGGGAAAAGCTTCAGGAACGCCTGGCAAAATTAATTGGGGGCGTGGCGGTCATCAGTGTGGGAGCTGCGACGGAGACCGAAATGAAGGAGAAGAAAGACAGGGTTGAAGATGCCCTCAATGCCACTCGCGCAGCCGTGGAGGAAGGCGTTGTTCCCGGTGGCGGCGTTGCCTATATGCGTGCCCTGAAGGTTCTTGAAAAGGCGGAATTTCCCGGCGAAGAGCAGCTCGGGGCCAACCTCATTAAGCGCGCCCTTGAGGAGCCGGTGAGGCAGATCGCCAACAATGCCGGTTTTGAGGGCTCCGTGGTGGTTCAGCACGTTAGGGAAGCTAAAGGGAGTTTTGGATTCAATGCCGAGACAGGGACGTATGAAGACCTTATGAAGGCCGGCATCGTGGATCCGACCAAGGTAACGCGATTTGCGCTTCAGAATGCGGCATCCGTGGCCGGGCTTCTCATGACGACAGAGGCGATGATTGCTGAAAAACCCAAAAGAGGAAGCCCCTCTGCACCCGCTATGCCGCCGGAAGACATGTATTGAAGTCCGGGAAAAACGCCACGCTGACTCGCAAGGCCGCAGGCACGCCTGTGAAGGGCGTCTCTTTCCCTGTGAACTCTGCGGGCTCTAGCGCAGCGGGCGAGAGAGATTTCCGGGAGGAATGTCCAAGAGGGCCTGCGGGGTGAGGGTCGATCTCATCCCCGCGGACGCCTTTGATGCAGGCCTCCGGATCACCGGTAGGGCTTTCCATAACCGCCTCGGTAGACCTTCCCGAAAAGGAGCTCTTCCCTGCCGCGGGCTTTCTTGGTTTCCGCGGGGTAGCCCAGGGACAGGACGCACACGACACGAATCTCCCCGGGAATCCCCAGAATCTCGGAGATGTATGCCTCGGTAGTCTTATCCGGGGAGTGGAACCGCTCGCGCACCTGGATCCAGCAACCGCCCAATCCCAGGTCCTCCGCGGCAAGCAGAATAAAGGCGCCTGCAATGGAGGCGTCTTCCACCCACACCGTGCTTTCCTCCGGGTTCGTGCAGATCACGATCGCCAGGGCCGCTTTTTTGAGCTGGGCGGAGCCGGCGTCCCTGGCCCGCGAGAGCTTTGCCAGGGTGGCCGGATCTTCCACCACGATGAATCTCCAGGAGGTGGTCCCTCTGGAGGTGGGGGCCCGCAGGGCCGCCTCCACCAGGTCATCGACCTTTTCCGGCTCCACCCGCCGGTCCTGATACCTTCGAATGCTCCGCCTTTTTTGTACCACCGACATGAAATCCATGGTTTCTCCTTCCTTTCCTTTCGATGAAAGAATTATAAACACCTGTCATCCCGGACACAAGTCCCCTTTTCCCCCTTGCCCTTTCGAGACTCAGGGATATAATGGCCACAGTGATCATCGACATTCATACGCACATCTATCCGGATTCCCTGGCCTCTGGAACGGTGAAGGGGGTCTGCGAGCGTGCCGCCATCCGGGCCTACTCGGACGGCACGCTTCAGGGCCTGCTGGCCTCCATGGAAGGCGCCGGGATCGACCTCTCGGTCGTGAGCAGCGTGGCCACGAGACCCGAGCAGGTGAGCACCATCCATGAATGGCTTCTGGGGCTCGGGGAGAAGCGTGTCCTCCCGCTCGCCACCCTGCATCCCGACCTTGCCGCGGGTGAGATGCCGGTAGACTTCCTGAAGAAGAAAGGTCTCCGGGGTTTCAAGGTTCACCCCGACTACCAGGGCTTTTTTGTGGATGAAAGACGCATGTACCCCTTCTACGAGACGGCCCAGGCGGCGAAGATGTTCGTGCTTTTCCATGCAGGCGCGGACCGGGGCCTGCCCCGCCCGATCCACGCCACCCCGGAGAGACTCGCCCGGGTGCGGCGGGACTTCCCCGACCTCGTCATGATCGCGGCCCACATGGGCGGTGAGTCCGCCTACGAACAGACCGAGCAGCACCTCCTGGGGACGGAAATCTACCTGGACACCTCTTTTGTGCTCCGGAGAATGCCCCTCTCCCTGCTGGAACGCTTCTTTGGAAAGCATCCGCCGGATCGCTTCCTGTTCGGAACGGACAGCCCCTGGACGGACCAGGGAGAAGAACTCAGGTTTTTCCTCTCTCTTCCCTTCCTCTCGGAGGAAGCGAAGGAGAAGATTATCGGTACCAATGCGGCCCGGCTGCTGGCAGGTTGCTGAAAAACGCCTACTCCTGATCAGGAGGTCAGTGGGCCATTTCGGGGACTTTGTTTAAGAATCCCCGCAGCGAAAGGAGGGAATCTTGAACCAGACGCCTGGTGAATACATGTGCATCTCCGGTTCCGACGCGGTCGAGGACATCAGGAAGGATATCCTCAAGCATCTTGCCTCTACCCTCGGCCACGACCCCAGCTTTGCCTCCAGTTACTACTATTTCAAGGCCACGGCCCACGCGGTGAGAGACCGGCTGGTGGACCGCTGGATCAACACGCAGCGCTCCTATTACAACCGGGAGGCCAAAAGGGTCTACTACCTCTCCATGGAATTTCTGCCCGGCCGCTTCCTCCGGAACAACCTCTCGAGCATGATGATCGAGGACCAGTGCCGGAAAGCATTGAAGATCCACGGCCATGCCCTGGACGACCTGGAAGAGCTGGAGTGGGACCCGGGGCTGGGGAACGGCGGCCTCGGGAGGCTGGCTTCCTGCTTCATGGATTCCGTGGCCACCCTGAAGATCCCGACTTACGGGTACGGGATCCGATACGACTTCGGCATCTTTTACCAGGTGCTGGAGAACGGCTACCAGGTGGAGAGATGCGACAACTGGCTTCGATACGGGGATCCCTGGCAATTCGAGAGACCCGAGCACATGTACGAGGTGCG
>JAFGPH010000098.1 GCA_016926135.1 Deltaproteobacteria bacterium | reverse complement strand
GTTCAGGGGGATCATAGAGAGAGCCAACGATGCGGCCGTGAAGAGGAAAACCGTTGAGATTGTCTACTTCACCATGAGCCGCAAGAAGGAGTCGAGGCGCAAGGTGGACGCCTACCGGGTCTGGTTCTTCAATGGCACGTTCTACCTGATCGGCCACTGCCACATGAGGAATGAAGTGAGGATCTTTGCCCTGGACCGGATCAAGATACTCCACCAGACCAAGGAGTCGTTCGAGATCCCCGAGGGCTTCAGCCTGGAGGAGTTCACGCGGACCAGCTTCGGGGTCTTCCAGGGGCCACTCACCAAGGTGAAAATCTGGTTCTCCCCCGATGTGGCTGGGTACGTGAAGGAGAAGGTCTGGCATCAGAGCCAGAAGATGGTCGAGCAGAAGGACGGTTCATTGATCTTCGAGTCGGAGGTCGCCGGGACCGATGAGATCCGGTTCTGGGTCATGGGGTGGGGGTCACATGCCGAGGTGCTGGAACCGGAGGACCTGCGAGAGCAGATCCGGGCGGAGGCGGAGACCCTCGTGGTTAGATACGGGAGAGACTTGGAGCGACAGGAGAAGGTTGTCTCCTGACTTTACCTCATGGCACTCCTCCTCAACTTCCCTCCGGTCTCCCATCGCCCGCGTGAAGGCCACGTGGCCGATGTTATCCTCGTCTCCAAATTGGTCGGCCCCCAACTCCACCAGGAGGCCCCCGGCAGCGCACCATCACCTGCACCGGCCTTTTCGACCGCTGCGACCGCGAAGCCGACTACGCCACCGCTTGGACAGCTTTTGAGCAAAGGGGGTTGAAATGACAGAGCCCAGCCGTTATGACACATCCGGACTTATCGAAGCTCAGTATCAGTCTGGCTCCCGTGGGCGGGTCTTGCGGAACTTGCTGGGAATTACCAGCAAACGCGAGATGGATGAGGCAGAGGCAAGAGAACAGAAACGGGCGCTGGAAAAAATATTGTCCGTTTATACTTCAGAGCATCGTTTCAAAGCCGAAGATATTTGCAGGATGCACAAGATCTGGCTTGGCGTGATCTATCAATGGGCAGGGCGTTATCGGCAGGTCAATCTGTCCAAAGGGGCCTTCCCTTTTGCCGTGGCCGGAAGGATTCCTGATTTAATGGTCGACTTTGAAAAGGGACCCCTACGGCTAAACACCCCATGCCTGTTTGCGACGCAACCGGATGTGGTTCGCGCCCTCGCTGTCGTCCACACGGAACTGGTCCTCATTCATCCCTTCCGGGAAGGGAACGGTCGCGTGGCCCGCATGCTGGCCATTGTGATGGGGGTGCAAGCCGGCTTGCCTCCCCTGGATTTCGGTCATCTGAAAGGGCAAAATAAAAAGGAATACTTCCGGGCAGTGCAAGCGGGAATGGATTATGATTATGCACCGATGGAAAAGTTATTCACCGCTGTGATCGAGAGGACGTTGAAGCGACGCGGCCAACCTTAGCTTGCTTGGCTTGCCCTGCAACACCGAGTGCGCGCCAGGCAGCAGATCTGACACCCTCGATGGCCGAGGAGGAGATTACAGATCGGGTCAACCAGGCGTCGCATTCTGCGGGATCCCGCAGATAGGGATTGGTCTTGATCAATGATGGTGTCTTCTTCTTCCTCATTTTTTACCTCGGTTGTAGACTAAACGAATTCTACTATATTGGCAAGCTTTTTTGAATTTCAAACAGGAGTTGAATTCAGCCAAATCACTGTCATGGAGGCATGGCCAAGCTTTGATCAAATAGGGATGAATAGGGGGCATATTCAGTTGTTATTGAGTGAGCCGGGGTTTAGACATTGGACAATCTCTGTTTGCCGCAGAACACCGGGGCGAGACCGGCATTCGCAGGTGTGATCTCCTGTCGGTTGTGCAAAGACTTGGGCCCAAGAAAGTTTGGATTTCTTTTGGAGATCACAGCGCCACCCAAACCTTGGATAAGAGAGTAAGAGCTTAGGACCATGGAAACCTGTGATGAAGAAGAGTCTATCGCATCAGTGGTCAAAGTCTGACCCCCCTCCAGGTCCACGAGCCGTCCTCCGCGATTTCCAGAACCGCGTCTTAGAATGCGAGCGGGTCGGAGGTTTCCCCGAACCTCACACCCCTCGGCCCTGAGATCGTCCGTGGGATTATAGCATCATTCGCCGTGGGGATCAGGTAGCTGAGGGATTCCCAAGAGGGTCCAGCACATCGAGAAAAGGGAACTTGAGGAAATCCCGTTCATGGGTGTACAGCCTTTTTACACCATGCTGGCGAAGCAATGCGGCCAAATGGGCATCCGGCACCAAGTTTCCGCGGGTAGGCACCTCCGACGTCGTTGCGCGATAGACTTCCCAGAAACCCTCTTCTTCCGAGAGAAATCGCACGTGAGGTAGGTTGAGCAGTGTATCGATGTTTGCCGTCGCCTCACCGGGCGACAAGGGATGATCGAAGATGGCCGGATGGGTCGAAATGCGCAGGTAACTCATCACCGTCGGCCAACCCAAAAAGAAAACTTCCTTCCCGGTGATGCAGGACTCTACAAACGACTTGGCCCGCTGGAAGTGGGGGCTGCCGGTATCAGAGGCGTAAAGCAGGACATTGACGTCAAGGGAAAAACTCATGTCTTCCGGGCGCCTTCCTTAGACTCGGAATCCTGTCCCATGGCGGAATACAATGCCTCAGCATCTGCCAAGTCAACACGCGCGCCCATGGCCTTGGAGATCCATTGGGCCGGTTTGGCAGGGGCCTTGACTGATTTCCGTTCACCGAGCGACTGGGCCAGCAGGTCGGAAATCAGTCGCCCAAGGGATTTGCCTTCCCTTCCTTGGATCTTCTTCAGGTCCTTCAGGATTGGCGCATCGATATCTACGGTCGTTCTCATGATGTTTTGATGATAATGATTTACGCATCAGATGTCAAAATCTAAGTTCCTTCCAGGTCCACGCCCCACCCTCCCCGATTTCCAGCACTGCGTCATCCAGGTCGAGCGGGGCGGCGGATTCCCCGATGGTCAGGCAGCCGATCGAATGCCGGGATAGCACCTTCAGCATCTGTTTCACCGCCTCGGGCGAGGTGCACAACATGGGAGAGCGGGGGCAGATTCACTTGGTGTCGCGTCGGATCACCAGCGGCCCCTTGACCGCATCCATGACCAGGGAGGCGGGCAGACCGTTCTCCAGCAACTGGGCCATGGCCCGCAGGTATTTCCGGATGTAGCGAAAGAACTTTTTGTACCCCGGGCACAGGTAATGCAAACCGGGTTCACCCAGGTACGTCTTCATGAAGCGATGTTTTGGGCAGCCTCCCCGGCAGGCCGCCAGCACATCGCATTCCCTGCACAGACGCGGGAGGGATGTTTCCTTGGTCACGCCGAATCCCGACTCTACGGATTTCTTCACCATGTCCGGCAGACTCCCGGTCATGATGTTGCCAAGCCGGTACCGGGGGTAGACACAGTGGTCACAGGCATACACATCCCCGTTGTGTTCCAGCACGAGCGCCCTTCCGCACTGCATTGCATGGACGCAGACCGGCGAAGGGTTGCCGATCCAGGCATTGAGCGCCCACTCGAAGTTCATGACAAAGGTCTTGCCTACATCGTTGCGGATCCACTCTTCGTAAACGGCGATCAGGAAATCGCCGTATTCCTCGGGGAGTACGCTCCAGAGGGTGACTTCCTTCTGCTCCTCCTCCCTGTTCAACGCCGCAGGACCGGCAAGGCTCAAACCCAGGTCTCGGATGCTCGCATCCGGCAGGCGCTCGACGATGGGGGTGAACTGGATGAACTCCACCCCTTCGCCTCTCAGAAACCGGTATACATCGAGGGGCCTTCTCGCCGTTTCCCGGCCAACGCAGGCCAGCACGTTGAAGTCCACCCCGTGTTTCTGCAGGAGCTTCAGCCCCCGCATCACCCGGTGGAAGGTTCCGTTACCCTTCCGATCACGGCGATACCGGTCATGGATCTCCTCCGGACCGTCCAGGCTGATTCCCACCATGAAACCGTGCTTCTTCAGAAAGGCACACCACTTTTCCGTGAGCAGGGTCCCGTTGGTCTGCAGGGAATTCGTAATCGTCTTTCGCCCTGCCAAAGACTTCTGGAGCCGGACGACTCGCTTGAAGAAATCCATCCCCAAAAGGGTGGGCTCCCCTCCCTGCCAGACGAACTCAACGAGCGGTGTGGGCTGAGCCTCAATGTAATTCCGGATGAAGGCGGCAAGGACATTCTCCGGCATCCGGTAATCTGCTTCGGCCCCGTAAAGCGCCTTCTTTTCGAGGTAAAAACAATATTCGCAGTTGAGATTGCAGGCCGGGCCAATAGGTTTTGCCACGACGTGGATGCCTTGAACTGCACCTTCACAATGCGTGTTCCCATGGATTGAGTCAGCCTTCACTGCGGTTGACATGATTTTATCGCCCCGAAACCTGTGAAAGGTATCGCTTGGACATCAGCAGGGCACTGAAGAAGACCATGACTTCAGGTTGCTGAAAAATGCTTAGATATAAGGCGCCCGAAATCCCGAGGAGTGAGTCGTACATGAAAGTACGTCGCAACGACGAGGGATGAGGGCAACGCAGTAGATGAGCGTTTTTCAGCAACCTGTCAAAACTTGATGACGAAGTTCAGACCGTAGTAATCGCCCTGAAAACTGTCACGCGCGCTGTACTGGTTCATCCAGCGCAGGGAGACGGCGGCATCGGATTTCGGGAAGGCCAGGCCAAGTTGCACACCGTAGCCGAAGACCCTGTCGTGGACATCAGGCGCGGCCACGTCGGTGCCGCTGTCGTCGCTGACCTGCCACTGGTTGTAACCGCAAAGGCCGACCTCTGCGAGGATGGTTTGCTCCTTGTTGAGCGGCAGGTACTGACTGACCCCATAGTTGAGGGTGAAGCGGTCCCCGGGCCGCACGTCCTTGTCTTCCTTGTCGGAATGGAGTTCATAGGTCGCAGTAAGGGTGAGGGCCGTGCCCTGGTGCTCCCACGGGTACCAGGCGCCCGCGGCCTGGAATTGGTTCGTCCAGTATCCCATGCCCGTGTTGTCCAGGGCGCTCACGTCGTAATTGCCCGTGGGCATGTAGAGGCCATAGGCCAAGGAGGCGGCAAAGTGCTTCCCATTCCACCCGAGCCAGACCGGCTGAACGAAGATGTCGCCCAGGGAGGTCAGCTCGTCGTCCACCCCGGCAGAGTACTGCCTGGTGAAGGTTCTCGCCACGCCGGTGCTGCGTTCGATCGCCGTGCCGCCGGGGCCGGTGAGCGAGGCGGCGCCGTTTATTCCGAGATCGATTCCCAGGTCCGCTTTGATGTCGGCTTTGAGCCGATTCTTCATCGCCGGCGCCGCGACATAAGCTGCATACCTGGCGCCAAGGATTTCCCAGTTGCTGACATAAATGAAGGCCGGCGCGATACCGCTGCTGTCGTACTGCACGTCGAGATCGACATCGGCCCGTAGGTTGGCCGTGCCGGTGATCGATGCCTTTACATCGAGGCTGCCGCCGAAGGGCCCGCTGATGGTGCGCTGGCGGCTGCGCGCATCCGATGCGGAGGCATCCAGGGAGAAATGTTTCACCGAGTTTCCGTCCTTGTCGCGAAAGTCGTCGCTCGTGTAGTGCAGATTGTATTGCGCATAGTAAAAGCCGGGCTTTGCCGGGACGAAGTAATCGCGGATCCCGAGCATGAACGGCGCGTAATGGCCGTATTCACCTGCATGCGCAACGCTGATGAGCGCAAAGAGCATGATCAGTCCGCCAAGCGCAATCCTTTCAAAGCATCTCATATCCTCCCCATCCCCCTGACATGATTTTTCTTCACGAACCCATCGTTTTGCTCTCCCGCGCGTCGACCGTCATCCGCCGGGAGCGTCTCCCTCGTTCGCCGGTCTAGTGCCGTCCCATGGCCGCCCGGATGGCGTCCTCGGGGTTGACCAGGTGATCCGCATTGTTCGGGTCATCCGCGATCGAGAGCTGCACGCCCTTGACCTCGCCGTTGAAGTGGTTGCCGACAGGACCATAGTCCGGCGAAATCGCGGCCCCCGAATCCTCACCGACATCGAGACCGTCGTCGGCGGAGAAGATCGTCGCAAGCGTCGCCTCTACGTTCCCCTCGCCGACCTTTTTGCCGTCCAGGAACAAGGTCGCCTTGCCGCCCTTGCCGGGGCCGCC
>JAFGPH010000570.1 GCA_016926135.1 Deltaproteobacteria bacterium | reverse complement strand
TTGGGATTGTCTTCGTTCCCCTCCAACCCAAAACGGGACAGCGTCGGCATCCGCTTCGCCCTTTCGAGATGGAAGAGGAGGCTGTCCGCCATCACATCTCCCACCAGGAAGATCTTCCCCGGCGAAATGCCTTCCCGCAAAAGGTTCTCATCGGCATCCCGTGAAGGGGTGAAAAGATAGTCGGAAAGGGCATCCGTCAGTAGGCGATTCAGCTCTTCGGGCATGCTCCGGTCAAAACTCCGAAGGCCCGCCTCCACATGGGCCACGGGGATGTGAAGCTTCGCGGCTGCGAGCGCACAGGCCAGCGTGGAGTTGACATCCCCCACTACCACTACCAAGTCGGGTCGCTCGCGGAGGAGGACCTTCTCGAACTCGATCAGGACCTTGCCGGTCTGTTCACCGTGATTCCCCGATCCCACACCCAAATGGACATCCGGATCGGGAAGCGCCAGATCCACGAAAAAGGAGTCGGACATGCTGACATCGTAGTGCTGGCCCGTGTGGACCAGGAAGGGCCGAATATCCGACTCGTGGGTCTCGTTATGGGCTTTTATCGATCGAATGAGGGGCGCGACCTTCATGAAATTGGGCCTTGCCCCGGCCACGAGGATCCATTTACGGTTGAAGCGGGGGGCATACGCCGGATGATCGGTTGCTTTCACAGGTCACCCCCGCCGGAAGCAGAATTCAGAACCTGGAACTTCCGAGGTCGGAAATCCGGCGTTGCCTTCGGCCTCAAACGACGATCCCACGCAGGCCCCTGATTCAAAAAAACCTTTTTCGGCAGGCTGTGCAAGGGTATCATAGCTCCGCCCTTTCGGTTACAATCCGCAACCTTGCATAACCCATGGAAAGAAAATTTGAAATTCCACATTACAGGGCCGGGGCCTCCCGGCCTCCTTTCCGTACCGGCGCATCATCCAAGGCGGTGAAGCCGGGGAGCATAACCCTTCTAAAAGTGAAAATAATATCATAGCAGACCATGGGCTGAAAGAGCCATCTTCTACATGCCGGATTCCGGGAAAAACGAAGGATCTCCGCGCACTCCCTATTCCGGCACGGGGAGTCACGTCAAAGGCGGGTTTCAAACAAAAGGACCCGGGAGGTTGCCCCGAGTCCCTGATTTCGTTGTGGTGGGCCTGGAGTGATTCGAACACTCGACCAATTGATTAAGAGTCAACTGCTCTGCCAGCTGAGCTACAGGCCCACATGCATGAAGGGTGATTCGTGATTCGTGCCCGTGAGGAGGGCATCTGATCCGTTCCAGACGACTTTTCGCCCTCACTTCACCATGGCGCGCCCGGCAGGATTCGAACCTGCGGCCTACGGGTTCGAAGCCCGGCGCTCTATCCAGCTGAGCTACGGGCGCAAGGGTGAAAAAATTTCTACCAGCCGCAAGGGCCTTTGTCAATAGATTTTCCTCGAAAAAATCCTTGACATGATGGGGTGGGCTGCCTTAAAAGTACTTTTTTGACTCTAGCTGTTAAGGAACACTCTATGAAGACGTTTGTAGCCAAGGAATCTGAGGTCGAAAGAAAGTGGTATCTGGTGGACGCCCAGAACAAGGTGCTGGGACGGCTGGCCACCCAGATCGCGGTCCGCTTGAGGGGAAAACACAAGCCCATCTTTACCCCCCACGCAGATACCGGGGACTTCGTCGTGGTGGTGAACGCCGACAAGGTGACCCTCACCGGCCAAAAGTGGGACAAGAAGATCTACTATCATCACACCGGCTACATCGGAGGGCTCAAGGCGATCACGGCCAGGAAACTGAGGGAGAAAAAGCCGGAAGACGTCCTCCGTTTCGCCGTGAAAAGGATGCTCCCCAGGAACGTCCTGGGCAGGCGCCAGTTGAAAAAGCTCAAGATCTATATTGGGCCTGAGCACCCCCATGATGCCCAGAAACCGGAGAAGTGGGAGATTTAGATGGTCGAACAAAACCATGCATCAGGAAAGAGGAAGACGGCAGTCGCCAGGGTCTGGATGATGCCCGGGCAGGGTGTCATCACCATCAACAGCAAGCCCATGGAGCAGTACATCACCCGAGAGATCGACAGGCTCCTGATCAAGCAGCCGCTCATTCTGACGGACACCCTGGGAAAATACGATATCCGGGTGAACGTGAGAGGCGGCGGCATCTCGGGCCAGGCCGATGCCATCCGGCACGGCGTAAGCCGGGCTCTTCTCGTCATCAACCCGGAATACCGTCCCGTGCTGAAAAAGGCCCAGCTTCTGACCAGAGACTCGAGGGTCAAGGAACGCAAGAAGTACGGCCTCCGAAGCGCACGCGCCCGGTACCAGTACTCCAAACGGTAAGATACCGCCCGACCCCGGAAGGGGATTTCCTTCCGGCAGCGCATACCAACGGGGAGGCCCATCGCGGCCTCCCCGTTTTGTTTCCCTATGCAAGAGACGAAAAACATACGCCTGGCGCTCCAGTATGACGGAAGCCGCTATCACGGGTGGCAGCGGCAGAAAGGGGACATCACGATCCAGGAACTCCTGGAAGAGAAGATCCGGATCCTCACAGGGGAGCAGGCGACGGTTACGGGTGCTGGAAGGACCGATGCCGGCGTCCACGCCCTCCACCAGGTCTGCAACTTCCTCACCCGGTCCAGGCTCGACCCCCAATCCTTTCACCGTGCCCTCAATTCACTGCTGCCTCCGGACATCCACATCGACCATGCCGAGACCGCACCCCTCGACTTTCATGCCCGTTTCTCGGCCCGCAGCAAGCTCTACGAGTACCGGGTGCTCAACCGACCCGAGCGCGATCCCTTTCTGCGGGCCTACACCTGGCATGTGCCCTCGGAACTGGATCTTTCCGAAATGCAGAAATGCCTCCCGCCCCTCCTCGGGAGACGGGATTTTTCGTCCTTCATGGCTTCCGGAAGCCGTGTCACCGATCCCGTGCGGGAAATGACGAAGGCGGAGGTGAAGCGGTCTGCGGAAGGACTGTTGATCTTTCTTTTTGAGGCGGACGGTTTCCTCCGGCACATGGTGAGAAACATCGTGGGAACCCTCGTAGAGGTAGGCAAGGGGCGGTGGGACTCCGGGGGCTTCAGAAAGATCCTTCAGGCGCGCGACCGTCGCCTGGCAGGGATCAAGGCCCCGGCGCGAGGGCTCTTCCTGAAAAGGGTCCGCTATGATTTGCCCTGAGTCTTCCCGCCGGGAGGTGTTTCCCGCAGGGATTTCCTGACTGTCCCGTGGATCTGCCGGAACGCCTCGTCAAAGGAGGTCACGGAGACCTTTCCAACCTCAATGAACTTGATGACGATCTCCTTGGTCACCTTCAGGGCCAGTTCGTCTTCAGGCCTCATGTCTTAGTCCTTTCTATAGCTCCGCGTGAAGAGGGACCAGATTGCGATTAACCCCGTCAAGGGATTGTGCCCGCCATATCAAGTGCCCAATGCAGCCTTATGGCCGCAACCAAATTCGAATATCGAAATCCCTGGCCCAGACCTGGCCCGTTACGAAGCACTTCCATTGGAGAAAGCAGCCCATTGGGGCCATTCCTTATATAATAAGAGCATCGCGCCAGGGCAGGCCGAAATTCGAAAAAACCACGAAACAAAAAAATCCGAAAATTCCAAGTCAACCACTGTCGGCTGAAGCCGACAGCTTGAGGGACAAAGGGACAAAGTGGCAAAGGGACAAAGCAGAGAACAACAAACCTGT
>JAFGPH010000569.1 GCA_016926135.1 Deltaproteobacteria bacterium | reverse complement strand
TACTGTTCCTCGGTCTGCTGCATGTACGCCATCAAGGAGGCGGTGATCGCCAAGGAACACGCTCGGGGGGGGCTGGAGTGTGCCATCTTCTATATGGATATGCGCACCCACGGGAAGGACTTTGAGCGATACTACGAGGATGCCAAGGGAAAGCATGGCATCCGTTTCATCCGTTCCAGGGTGCCCACGATCGAGCCCGTGATCGGGAGCGAGGATCTCCTGGTTCCCTATGTGAACGATGATGGAAAGCCCGTGGAGGAGCGCTTCGACATGGTGGTCCTCTCGGTGGGGCTGGAGGTCCCGCCGGATCTGGTGGTCCTTGCAGGGAAGCTGGGACTCAGCCTCACAGAGGGGCACTTCTGTGAAACCCGGACCTTCCAGCCGGTGCGGAGTTCCCGGGAGGGCATCTTCGTGTGTGGCGCATTCCAGGGCCCCAAGGATATCCCCCAGTCGGTCATTGAAGCGAGTTCGGCGGCTGCGGAAGCGGGCGTGCTCCTCTCTGCCGGGAGGAACACCGAGACCAGGGAAAAGACCCTTCCCGAGGAGAGGCAGGGGCTCGGAAAGAGACCCCGCATCGGCGTTTTCGTCTGCCAGTGCGGCATCAACATTGGAGGGATCGTGGATGTGCCGGCCGTGCGGGACTACGCGGCGACCCTTCCCTTTGTGGAATATGCCACGGATAACCTCTTCACCTGCTCCACGGACACCCAGGACATCCTGGCCCAGGTCATCCGGGAGAAGGGCCTGAACCGCATTGTCGTGGCCGCCTGCACCCCCAAGACCCACGAGCCCCTGTTCCAGGAGACGCTCGTCAACGCAGGTCTCAACAAGTATCTTTTTGAAATGACCAACATCCGCAACCAGGACTCCTGGGTACACAAGGATGATCCAGGAAAGGCCACGGAAAAGGCCATGGACCTGGTCCGCATGGCCGTGGCCAGGGTGGCCCTCGCAGAACCCCTCCAGGAGACGGAGGTGGCGATCAACCAGAAGGCCCTCGTGGTGGGGGGCGGGATATCCGGTATGGTCGCGGCCAAGACCTTTTCGGGACAGGGCTACAGGGTCTGCCTGGTGGAGCGCTCGCCCTTTCTGGGCGGCCAGGCCCGGAGCCTTTTCAAGACCTGGAGAGGGGAAGACATCCAGAAGAACCTGAGCGAACTGATCGAGTCGGTCCGTTCCGACGAGAACATCGATGTGCGCCTCGATTGGGAACTGGTTGGCGTGGAGGGCTTCGTGGGCAATTTCCGGTCCACCCTCATGTCCAAAGGCGCCGAAGAGGCGGTGGAGCATGGGGTCGCGGTCATTGCCACGGGGGCCCAGGAACACAAACCCGATGAATACCTCTACGGACAGGACCCCAGGGTGCTCACCCATCTCGAACTGGATCAGAGGTTCATGGAAGGAGATCCGTCTCTGAAGGGCATGCGTACGGCCGTGTTCATCCAGTGCGTGGGTTCCAGGGAACCGGAAAGGCCCTACTGCTCCAGGGTCTGCTGCACCCACTCCATCGAGAGCGCCATCCACCTGAAGGAACTCAATCCGGACATGAATGTCTATATCCTCTACAGGGACATACGGACCTACGGAGAGAGGGAGTACCTGTACAGGAAGGCCAGGATGGGGGGAGTTCTTTTCATCCAGTTTTCCCGGGATCAGAAGCCCAGGGTCTCGGCCGGGGCCGATGGTCTCAGGATAGAACTGCCGGATCGGAACCTGGGGCAAACTGTGGAGATTCGGGCCGATCTTCTGGCCCTGGCCTCGGCCATTGTGCCGTACAAAGACGAGAAATTGGCTCAGCTTTTCAAGGTGCCCACGAATCAGGACGGATTCTTTGTGGAGGCCCATGCCAAGCTGGGGCCTTCCGAGTTCGCCACGGACGGGGTTTTCCTGTGCGGTATGGCCCATTATCCCAAGCCCATCGACGAATCCGTAGCCCAGGCCCAGGCGGCCGTCTCGAGGGGCATCACCCTGCTGGCCAGAAAGACAGTCCGGGTGACGGGTACGGTGGCGTCGGTCAACCCGATCTATTGCAGCGGTTGCGGCGTTTGCGTGGAGGTATGCCCCTATTCAGCGCCGAGCTTCGTCCAAGAAGGGGTCTTTGCAGGGAAGGCGCAGGTCAATTCCGTGCTCTGCAAGGGGTGCGGTCTGTGTGTGGCTTCCTGCCGCTCGGGCGCGTTGACCCTCAGGGGTTTTGAGGAGCGGCAGCTCATGGCCATGATTGGGGAGATGTGAGGGCTACGGTTCAGGGTCCAAGGTCCAAGGTCCAGGGACCAATGACCGATGAGAAATGATCAATGACCAATGACAGATGTTCCGGAGTAAGCGCATGAACGAATGGGAACCGAAGATTACGGCCTTTCTCTGCAACTGGTGCAGTTACGGGGCCGCAGACCTGGCCGGAGTCAGCCGGATGCAGTATCCTCCCGTGTTCCGAATCATCCGAGTACCCTGTTCAGCGCGGGTGAGCCCGAAACTGATCCTGGCCGCCCTGCGGCACGGGTCGGACGGGGTGTGGGTTTCCGGGTGAC
>JAFGPH010000568.1 GCA_016926135.1 Deltaproteobacteria bacterium | reverse complement strand
GAGCACATGGCGGCCAACCATTCCAGGGCATCAAAGATCTTTTCCTCTTTCTCGTCCTTAGACTGGTAAACGACCTTTGTCTCCTCTGGAATGTATGTCATTCTCTCCTGGGAGAAAGAGGCGCGGATGATATACCGGGCCAGGTTTTCCATGGCATCTTCACTCCCTGGCTGAATCCTGGACCCACAGAACACGTTGAAACCCGAATGACGCCACTTCATGAGCATATCAACCAGGTCTTCAGTGATCTTGCCTTTGGAAAGGAGCATCTTGAAGACCTTGTGCCGGAAGATCTCCTCGAGATGCTTCAGTTCGAACAGCGGCGCTACTCGGAACATGCCGTTTCCACAAAAACAGCCGTCGGTGCAGAGCACATGCAGATGCGGATGCCATCCAAGGAAATCACCGAATGAATGGATGGCGACAACGGCCCCCGTAACGGCCCCCTCTTCCAGTACGGCTTCCCGGAAAAATTCTTTCAAGGTTTCCCACCCGCAACGACTGAGATCGGAGAGCAACTTTCGGTCATAGAGGAAATAGCGGCGTAGGATTTTGGGTATACTGAAGACGAAGTGCCGGTGCGGAACGGCCTTGATGACTTCTTCGCAGAGCCACTCGCCAAATTCCACTACCCTTTTCTGATGGCAAGATGGACAAAAATGGCGACGCTTACAAGAAAATGCTAATAAATACTCATAGTTACAATCTGCGCATTTGACACGGGCGAAGCCGTTATGCAGGATGCCGCAGTCCAGGTACCGATAGATGACCTGCTTTACGTAGGGTCTACAAAAATCGTTTTTAAATCCTCCTGGCAACCGTTCCCCCTGAGGTATCGAAGGGTGAACGCCCCGTTCATGCTTCGATACCTCAGCATGAACGGAAGGGCCGAAAAACGTTTACGATCTAGTCTTAGCAGCCCCCACTGAAACGCAGAAAAAAGGGGCCAGAGTTTGTTCCGGACCTATAGCGCAAAATCCTGTTAAAGACAACGAGCAAAGAGGAACATGGGGGAAAACAGCCCGTTAAGCCTTTTCAGGGCTGACGGTTCTCAGCCTCGCTCTTCGCGCAAGATGCTTGTCCACTTCCACGGTGAACACCACGCTCAGGGCAAGGAGAAGGATTCCTGCAAGGGTGTCAGCCGAAAGGGGTGTGGTTCGCACAAGCCACTCCAGCTGGGGCACATAGACCACCGCCATGTGGGCGACAAGGGCCACACTCATGGCCACGATCAGCAGGGGGTTTCCAGCGAGCCCGGTCCTGAAGACTGAAAGCGACAGGGATCGGGAATTGAGAACCTGAAAAAGCTGAAAAAAGACGATGGACGTGACGGCGATGGTGCGCGCTTCCTGGATCGTAGACCCGGATTGGAGCGCCCAGAGATAGGCCGCCAGAGTTCCAAGCGCTATGGTCACAGAGGCAACCAGGATGCGTCTGATCAGGGCATTCGAGAGAATTCCTTCATCGGGCGGCCGCGGCGGGACCTTCAGGAGTTCGCGTTCTCCCGGCTCAAAGGCAAGAGAGACGTCCTGAAGGGCGCTTGTGACGAAGTTGAGCCAGATGATCTGGGTCGGATTGAAGGGAAGGGGAACCCCGAGAAGGAGGGTCCCCAGAATGGTGAGCAGGATCGCCGAGCCTCCTCCGATGAGGTAAAGAGTGACTTTGCGGATGTTCTCGAAGACCACACGTCCCTCGTACACGGCTCCGGCAATGTTTGCAAAATTGTCGTCCGTGAGCACCATGTCGGCCGCCTCTTTGGCCACGTCCGTCCCTGTTTTCCCCATGGCGATACCGATGTGAGCGGCCTTGAGGGCAGGCGCGTCGTTTACGCCGTCCCCGGTCATGGCGACGATCTCTCCCCTTTGAATGAACTGACGGGCGATGCGCAGCTTGTGGGTGGGGGAGACGCGGGCGTAAACACTGGTGGTCGCCACCTTGTCCATGAGTTGATCATCGGTGATTTCTTCGAGGTCGCGTCCGGTGAGGGCATGGGGATCGCGGCCCCCGATTCCCAAATTTTCGGCAATCGCGAGGGCCGTGATCGCGTGATCTCCCGTGATCATCACGGTGCGTATCCCGGCTTCGGAAAGATCTGCTACGGCCTGCACGGCCTCAGACCGGGGCGGGTCAATAATGGCCTGCAGTCCTGCAAACATCACGCCGTGGGTCAGTTCCTCGTACAGATCCTTCTTGTGAGCAAGATGGGAAGGGACTTCTTTCCATCCAAGGGCCAAGACACGAAGGCCGCGGCGACCGTACTCCTCGGAGGCGCGAAGCAGGTCGGACATGCGGCATTCTTCAGGCGATCGTTCCAGGGAGCAGATGTAAAGGAGCTTTTCCGGCGCGCCTTTCAGAAACACAAGCCTTTTCCCCTTGTGGTCATGGAGGCTTGCCATGTAACCCCGGTCGGATTCGAAGGGGATGATGGACAACTGGGGGTACTCCCGCTTTTCCTTTTCAAGATCAAGTCCTGCCTTGAGAGCCGCCACGATCAGGGCTCCCTCCGTGGGGTCTCCCTTGACGGTGTAAGACCCATTCTGTTTCACCAGGGTCGATTCATTGCAGAGCAAGCCAATGCGGAGAGCCATTTCCAGGTTGGAGCCTGGCCGTATCTGCAAGGGACCGGCTTCCAGGTTTCCATAGCGGACTTCCCCCACCGGTTCGTATCCTGATCCCAACACCTCATAATCGTCGTGGCCGTCGTAGATGGCCTTGACCGTCATTTCGTTCCGTGTGAGGGTGCCGGTTTTGTCAGAACAGATGATCGTGGTGCACCCCAGGGTCTCGACGGCGTGAAGTTTCCGGATGATCGCGTTCTTCTTGGCCATTCGGGAAACCCCAATGGCCAAGGTGATGGTCACCACCACCGGGAGTCCTTCAGGAATCATGGCCACGGACATAGCCACGGCGGTCATGAAAAGCTCGATCGTTTCCATGCCCAGTGCGAAGCCTACAGCAAAGAGGAGGAGGCAAAGCCCCAGGACGACGAGCCCGAGCCGCTTCGCAAATTTCTCGAAACGTTCCTGAAGCGGAGTCTTGGCGAGGGATACGCCGCGAACGTTCTCTGCAATCTGGCCGAGAAGAGTGTGCACGCCGGTAGCGGTCACAAGTCCCCGGCCCCTGCCGTTCACCACGACGGTCCCCATGAAGGCCATGTTGATCTGATCGCCCGGAGTGAGACCTGCTTCCTTAAGGGCGTCGATGGTCTTCGCCACCGGCAGGGACTCCCCGGTCAGAGTGGCCTCTTCAACCCGGAGCTCTTTGGCTGCGATCAGACGGAGGTCGGCGGGAACTTTGTCTCCCGATGCGAGAAGCACCACATCCCCCGGTGCGAGTGAGGCGCTGTCCACCTCGATCTCACTGCCGTCCCGCAGGACGCGCGCCTTGGGCACGGAGAGCTTCTGAAGGGCCCGGAGGCCCTGTTCCGCTCGAAGCTCCTGCCAGGAGCCGATGATGGAGTTGATGACGATCACCACAAGGATGACCACTGAGTCCTTGAACATCCCGAGGCTGGCGGTGGCTGCTGCGGCCAAGAGAAGGATGTAGATGAGAGGGTTCTTGAACTGATTCAGAAAAACCCTCAAGGGGCTTGTTGGTTGTTCTTCTCCCAGTTTATTGGGGCCGTACTTTTTAAGGCGCAGAGCAGTTTCTGAGGAGGTGAGACCCTCAGGGGAGGAGCCCATTTGATGGAGGGCGTCTTCAACATGCAGCTGATACCATTTCTTGTCTTTTTCAACATAAGGATCCAATGGGTCTTAACCTCCGGAGCAAATAAAAAATATTAAACACTTTAGCTGTTTGAAATGGATGACTGAGGCCATGGGGGTCTCTCTCAAAACAGAACAACGAAGAAGCCACACCGCCGCGGCCGGCTTTGGGCCATGGGTGAGGCGGGCGGAGGGCTACCGGGAAACTGGCCAGATAAAACCCTCCGGGCAGGTGCCGGTGAACCCTCGCCGCCCGCCTTCGCTGCTCCTTGTCTGCGAGGTATTTCGCGATCTCTCTTCGTTTTCTGTTTTGAGAGAGACCCCCATGGCCTTTTCCTATCACAATTTCAAACAGCTAAAGTGTTACGAAAATATAATATGCACTTGTTTTTGCAGTGTAAAGGCCCCTGGCCCAGGTCTGTGACGTGGTTCGACGATTGCGGAAGCTGCTAGAATGGTTATTTTTCTTAATCATTGCACAGATCAATAAGAAAACAGGCCAATTTTACCTATGGTCACACCATGAGCCTCCCTCTTGCAAAAAAGCTTGCTTATGCTGCGCCTGCCTTTACCCTCGCCGTGGTGGGTATTCCGGTGTATGTCTATATCCCCAAGTTCTACACCGATGTGGTCGGCGTGCACATCGGGATGCTGGGGTTCATCCTGCTGGCTGTGCGCCTCTTCGATGCCGTGACCGACCCCCTGCTCGGGTATCTGACGGACAAGACCCGGACCCCTTTTGGAAGGCGCCGGCCTTACATCGCTTTGGGCTCCCTGGCCCTTGCCGTGACCCTCTACCTCCTGTTCAATCCCCCGACGAAGGCTTCCCCCACGTTTGAGACGTGGTGGTTCGGCATCTGCATTTTTTCCCTATTTCTTTTCTGGACCACGGTGGTGGTCCCCTACGAATCTTTGGGACCGGAACTCACCTTCGACTACCATGAGCGGACCGGCCTCTTCGGTTTGACGGACGGTGCCATGCTTGCCGGAACCCTGGTGGCGGCAAGCTCCCCCTTGATCGTGAGCCAGGCGCTCGGCCTTTCACAGGACCCCCAGGGGGAGCGACTCAAGTTCTTCTGGAGGTTAGGTGAGGTGATAAGAAGTCCCTTTTTTGAGAACAAACCATAGGTGATTCGGCATTGTGTGTCCAGCAAAATCCGACTACAGGATGTTGTGGGTGTATCTCGTGGGGCGAAAATAGAGAGTTCGGTGGGTGAAGGAGGCGGGTATTG
>JAFGPH010000567.1 GCA_016926135.1 Deltaproteobacteria bacterium | reverse complement strand
CCCGGCTGGGGAGGCGAACTTCTGTCTCTCGTTGAGGAATTGCCCCCCCATCTGCAGGAGAGGATCAAGCGCGGGCCGGCGTTCGGAGTGGCTCTGCCGCTGGAGGGGGTCTTTTCTTTGGCCGGGGAGTGCGCAGATTCTCCGGCAGCTTTTTCTCTTGTATACAAGGACGCTGAACTCTACCTCATACCGGGGCTGTTTCAAGGAGAAGAGGGCCTGTTTTACCTGGTGAAGGAAGCCCCCGGTCAGGGAGTCGTTCCCCTGGAGAACCAGCTCGGCCTCCGATCGTGGCCCGCAGCGAGGCTTGACCTCAGAGACTTCCACCTTTCCGAGAGGTGTTTCCTGAAGTGCCCGGGGGTCTCCGAGCGCTCCAGACAGAGCCGGGCGCTTCGGACCGGGGCCCTCAGCCTCGGTCTCGCCAGAGGCGCCGCTCTGCTTGCGCTCGCCTACGCCCGGGGAAGAAAAATGTTCGATCAAACCCTGCTGGATTTCGAGGCGACCCGGGAAAAATTTTTCAAGGTGTGGCAGCGCCTTCGGGCCGCCCGTCTTTTGCTCTACAAGGCGGCCGGTGACTGGGACAAGGGGCTGAATGTTTCTCTGGAGGCCTATTCGGTGGAGGCCTTAGCGGTCGGGCTGGCAGAGGAGACGGCCGATGAGGCCCTTCAACTCCTGGGAGGGTACGGGTACTTCGAGGAAATGAAGATGGCGATGTTCTACCGGGACGCAAAGATGCTGGATCTTCTCGGGGAACCGCTCTCCTCAAGCCTGGAGATCGTGTGGCCTTCCCTGGCTGCAAAGACATCGTGGTAGATGAAGCCGTCATTCTTCAAAGGAACGGAGGGTAAAGGCTGATGGAGTTGTATCGTGTGCTTGAGCATTCGGTTCGTCTGTACGGCGATAAGCCGGCGGTCACTTCGGCCAGGGGCAGCCTGACGTACAGGCAGTTCATGGATGCTGCCGAGAGACTCGGCAGTGCCCTTTACGGGCTGGGTTTGAAGCCTGGGGACCGGGTGGCCATTCTGGACCATAACAGCATCGAATTGGCCGTCGCGCACTTCGGAATCCCCGCCTGCTCCCTGGTCACCCTGCCGCTCAATACGCGTTTGTCCAAGGATGAACTTCTGGGCATTGTCACCAATGCCCGTGCTTCCGCGCTCATCTATTCTCCGCCTTTCGCGCAGACCGCGGAGGCCATGGTTCCCGATCTCCCCTTCCTCAAGGCCCATCTATGCACGGAGAGTGGGGCCGGAGGGTGCGACCTGCGTCTGCTCATGGAAAAGGCCGGGCACACAGCGCTCAGAAGACCGGCACCGGAAGATCTGGCGACGCTGCTCTACACCAGCGGCACGACCGGGGTGCCCAAGGGGGTGAAACTGACCCACGGCAACACCACCTCTACACTGGCTTCACTGCTCATCGAATGGGGTTTGACCGCGGAGGATTCCGGGCTCATGGTAGCGCCTTTTTTCCACGTCGCCGGCTGTCATACCTACATGTCCCATATCGCAAGGGGCTGCACGGCGCATATCCTTCCAGCGTTCGAACCGCGGGCTACCCTCGATGCCCTGGAGAAAACGAGGGCCACGGTCACCCTGCTGGTCCCCGCCATGATCGGAGCCCTGCTGAATCTGCCCGACCAGGAAAAGGCCGATCTGAGCGCCCTCAAGCTCATCGCCTACGCCGGTTCACCGATGCCGGAGGAGTTGCTCAAGCGGGCTTTGAATCGTTTCGGGAATGTCTTCTTTCAGATCTACGGTCTCACGGAGACCAGCGTCCTGACATGCCTGACCCGAAAAGATCATGAGAACCCGGATCTCCTGACTTCGGGGGGCCGCGAGATGTACGGATGCCGGGTTCGGATCGTGGACGACATGGGCCGTGAGACGGCGCCGGATGAGATCGGCCATATCCTGGCGAGCGGTGACAACGTGACCTCCGGATACTGGGAGGCCCCCGAGGAAACCGCGGCCGTGCTCAGGGAGGGGTGGTTCGATACCGGTGATGTGGCGGTGCGGGACAGGAACGGGTACATCTATCTCCGGGACCGGAAGAAGGACATGATCGTGACCGGCGGTGAAAACGTCTATCCGGTCGAGGTCGAAAATGTCCTCACAGAGCTGCCGGAAATCCTGGAGGCGGCGGTAATCGGGGTGCCGGATGATCGATGGGGAGAAAGGGTGATTGCGCTGGTACACCTCAGACCGGAAAAAACCCTGCCCGAAGAGGCGATCCTTTCCTACTGCCGGGAGCGGTTGGCAAAATACAAGAGTCCAAAAGCTGTCGTTTTCATGGGTCCTTTGCCCAGGACTCCCTCCGGCAAGATCCAAAAGAATGTGTTGCGGGAGCCCTATTGGAAGGGCTTGATCCGGAGAGTGAACTGATACGAACGCCCTGGATGGCGTGCCATTGTTCTGTGGATGATCAAAGAAAAGTGTGTTTGTATCATGAACCCTGGAATGAGGGATCATAGGGAACTTCGAAAGGTACCTGGGCTAATGACCCCGGACATGAAAGCTTTGCCCTTCAGTCTTTTTTCCGAGATGGCCCTCGGCAACCAAGGTATGCACCTGATTTGAAGGTTCTCAAACCTCTTTCTGGCTATGGCTTCCTTTCAGATACAAATAAACCAATGCCGCCCCAAAGAGAACGGCGACCACGCTGTTCACAATCCTCATGGGGCAAAACAGGATCGTCCCTCCCGCTACGGCAAAAAGGGTTCTGCCGATCGTTCCGACAAATCCATGTAACGAAGCGTAGAATCCGTAACTGATCAGTAGGTGCGCTATGGTCACAAGCATGATGGCGGGAATCGTGCTGCTTCCCATGATAAGGAGGTCCGGGTAGTTGACGAAGGCAAGGGGGAGGGTCAGGAACGACAGGCCGAGTTTCATTGCCTCCCATCCGGTTCTCATGAACCCTGTCCCGGCAATACCTGCGGCCACCAAGGCGGCGGGTGCCACCGGTGGTGTAATCATCGCGGCACCACTGAAATAAAAAATCATAAAGTGCGTCACGAACAAAGGGATGCCGAATTCCTGGAGTGCAGAAGCTGCAAGGAAAACGACCATGATGTAAACGGCCAGGGTAGCCACCATAC
Source organism: Deltaproteobacteria bacterium (assembly GCA_016926135.1). The sequence goes on along the minus strand of JAFGPH010000567.1, from coordinate 2,351 downwards.
AGCCGAAGAGGAGTGAAACCACGAGGATGAGGAGGATAAGCAAGGGGAAAAAACCGGCGGCCAAATCTACCATGAGAAAGGAAAGCTTCGGCGCGAGGGTTGTCACGGTCATTGTCTTAACGATGATACCCATTGCCGCCCCTACGATGCCTATGGATGCGGCAGGCAAGGCTCCCTTCTTTACCCCATTCAAGATCCCACCCCAAAAATCGCGAACAAGCGTGCTGCGCGAGACGACAAGGAGGTATACCAACTCTCCTGCCAGGAGACAGAGGATGGCATACAGTGCTGCCTTCATCAGAGGAATGAGAAAATAGGTTGCTGCAAGGAGGAGAACGCAGAGAGAAACCGCCATGGGCAAAAGCTTGAATAGATCTTGTCGGGTAAGAGAGACTTCTTCTCCCAGCTCGCTTCCTTCCGGGACAACGAGATACTTATGTGAGAGCAGGTGAACGGAAAAGGCGACGGAGACGAAAAAAATCAGAGCCGGGATGAAGCCTATGAGCATGATCTTCATATAGGATTCGCCCAGCAGGGCTGCCATGAGAAACGCCGTCGCGCCCATGATGGGCGGCATGATCTGCCCACCCGTGGAAGCGGTGCTCTCGATCGCCCCGGCGAAATAAGGGGGGAAACCGAACTTCTTGAGAAGCGGGATGGTAAACGATCCAGTCCCCGCGACGTTGGCGGCGGCGGCACCTGAGAACATTCCGAAAATGAGGCTCGTGCTCACGGGGATCTGAGGTAAAGCCCACTTGTGTTTTCGGGCGAATTGAATGCAGATTTTCATGATGACATCGAACGCACCAAAACCCTGGATGAGGCCGGCATAAATTACAAAGATTGCCACCCACGTCCCGACTACCTGTATGACAAAGCCGTATATCCCCTCGAAGTTGAGGACAAGCATCTCCAAAATTCTGTCATAGGAAAGCCCTTTGTGAAAGAGCAATCCCGGAAGATAGTTCCCATAGGCCGAATAGCCGAGGAAGAGGAGGACGAGAAATGTGAGAATCGACCCGCCCTCCTTCCAGATAAGAGCCATCAGAGGAATGAGGATGAGGACCGAGAAGGCTAAATCGATCGTCTCAAAAGCCCCTGCCCTGAAGAGGAGCTCTTCGTATTCCGTGAAGAAATAAATCGATGCGATAATAGAAATAAACATGAGGAGGAAAGGACCGGCCTTTAGAGCAATATTCCTGAACCCTCCGGCATCTCCCTTTTTCTGCAGCACCGTTAGGGAGCATATAAGGAATGAGAGGGCCAGGAAAATGACGCTATAATGAGCCTGGGTGGTCCAGAGTGTCCAGGCGAAGGCAGCCACCAGAAGAGCAAGAAGCGCTGATGTAACTGAAAGGCCGATCCTTACAAAGGACTGCATGGCAAACTCGCTTTCGTCGGGGTATATTTACTTTTCCACCTTGCCTTCAATCCAGTTTGTTTGCCAGATACCGATTTCCTTGAAGTACTTCGACGCTCCGGGGTGAACAGGAACATCGGGCGTTGAGGAAATAGCGGCGATAGTGGCTGCCTTGGGATCGGCGGCGAAAACCTCGAACGCTCTCGAAATCTTGGCCAGGTCCTTCGCACCCTCAAAGAAGGACTTCACTGACTTGTACACCATTTCCGCGTCGACGTCGGATCCCCACTGAAACCCGAACCAAAGAGCCCACCCGGGGATCTTGTCGACCCCGATGTCTTGTTTGAACGCGGCTTTCGTGGGCGTGTGCCTTGATACAAGACCGCTGACCTTGCCTATCATCTTCTTCTGCTCATCGGAGATATCCAATACTCGGCACTTCATGTATGTATCCATCCGGACCACCGCTGTGGGTGGACTGAAGTCACCGACGCTCCATCCGAGAACGGCATCCACATTGCCGGCCTTTAGGGCATCCGCAAGGTCGTTCAGGCTCATCCAGCGATTCTGGATCTTGTCCCACAACCCCCATGCCTTGAACAGATCAACAGAGGCAGTTGTCATGCCGGCCGCTGGAATGCCGAGGGAAACCCGCTTCCCCGCAAGGTCAGCAATGGTGCGTATGTTGCTGTCCGCTTTTGTCACGATGAACATGGTCACAGGGTAAAAGTAAATGGTGTGGAGAGGTTTCACTTTTCCAAGCGGGCTTTTCTCGAACGGGCCCTTGTTGTGATAGCCCTCCCAAAGCAGAGTCTGATGCGCATATGTGGCGGCCGCCTCGCCTTTGGAGACGAGGCGAGCCCCAAGCACCGTGCCTCCGGGCTCGGGCAGCATTTTGAGATTCGGGATTCGGTCGTTCAGAAATTTCGATAGACCACCGGAGATTGCGTAGGCAAGTCCCGCTTCATCGCCACAGATCACCCTCCAGGAT
>JAFGPH010000566.1 GCA_016926135.1 Deltaproteobacteria bacterium | reverse complement strand
CATTCGCCGACAATACCGGATGACCAGGGGCCGCCGGTGGATGATTCCATTTACCATTGCACGGCAGGACGGCTCACGGACAAAACAGGACAGGAGAGGGTGCTCCGGCCGGATGAAAGCTGTTGATTTTGGGGCTATGGTACGATATCAGACTATCTTGAACAGACAGGGCTGTGCAGAGATGCAATGCGGAGGAACACCAGATGGGAAAGACCAATGAAGAGCTTTACAGGGAACGGGAGAAAAGGGTTCAGGATGCCATCAGCCTGAAAAAGCCCGACCGGGTCCCTATCTGCTCGGCAACCGAGATCTTTTTTCTGCGATCCGCTGGGCTGACTGCTGCCGAGGGCATGTACGATTATGAAAAGATGGCCGCGGCGTGGAAGACCTCCATGAAGCGATACAACTGGGATATGGCTCCGCTTCAACACGCCATCCGGTCCGGACCCACCATGGAGCTGCTCGGCATGAAGACCTTTAAATGGCCGGGCTACAACCTGCCCCAGAACAGTTACTATCAGTGGGTGGAAAAGGAGTACATGCTGGCGGACGAGTATGATGAGTTCCTGAGAGACCCTTCGGATTTCACCATCCGAAAACTCATGCCGCGCATGGCTGGGACCCTGGAGCCGCTGGGCGCGATCCCCCCCATTCCATGGATGGGGACGGGGTATACCCTTCTGGCCATGCTGCCGAGCATCGTTGGCTCACCCGAAATCGGAGAGCTCCTGGACCGGCTCAGAAAGGCCGGGGAAGAGAAAGCTAAATGGGATAGAATGCAGGAGAGGCTTCGAGAAGACCTTCGGGAAATGGGTTACCCCCTCTTCACCCTTGGAGTGGGCTTCTGCGCCTTCGACTGGATCTCGGACTGCCTTCGGGGGATGGTAGGCTCCATGCTCGACATGTACCGGCGGCCCGCAAAGCTCAAGGCAGCCATCGAATGGGTCGAACCGATGACCATTCAGATGGCGCTCGCAACAGGTGCCAAGAGCGGTATCCCTCGCATCTGGATCCCCCTGCATCGGGGGGCGGCCGGGTTCATGAACGATGCCCAGTTCGATGAATTTTACTGGCCCTCCCTGAAAAACCTGTTCCTGGCAATCATCGACAAGGGTTTCACGCCCGTTCCGTTCTTTGAGGGCGACTACACCCCGCGGCTGGAAAGGCTTGCCGAGCTTCCGCCCGGCAAGGTGCTGGGCCACTTTGACAAGATGGATCGCCGGAAGTACAAGGAGATTCTGGGCAATGTCATGTGCTTCTGGGGAAATGTCCCATCGTCGCTCTTCATCGCAGGCACGTCGCAGCAAATCAAGGATGACGTCAAGGAGCTGATCGACATTTTTGCGGACAACGGCGGGCTCATTGTGGACGCCTCCAGCACGGGCCCGCCGCCGGAATCCAAGCCGGAGCTCGTAGAGGCCATGACCGAGGCCGTGTTTGAATACGGCCGGAACTAGACAACGAATTTTAACCGAACCAAGAGGGAGGTATTTTGTTTATGAAAAGGCGCAAACACTTTCGTTTTGAGTTGTACATCGCACTTTTTTCCGCGATCTTGCTCGTATTGGGGGCGACATCCCCCGGAGCGGCCGCAGACAAGCACACGATCAACTGTATCGCAGGGTTTGCAAAATCCACCCAGGTCACCACTTTCTTCATCAAGGACTTCATAGGGTCCATCCAGAAGGCGGCGGATCAGAAATATCCGGGCCAATTGAAAATGGTGTTCAAGGGCGGTCCGGAACTGGTTCCTATCAACGAACAGATCGTAGCACTTGAAAAGGGTATGATCGACCTGATGTACTCGGCGCCCGGGTTCTATGTCTCCAAGATGCCGGAGCTCGACATGATGAACCTGACACCCCTGAAGCCCTGGGAAGAGAAGGCCGTGGGTCTGTACGACTACCTGGACCAGCTTCACAACCAGAAGGTGAACGCCCATTTCCTGGTCCGCAACGGCATCGGTCGGGGGTTCCAGTTCGGACTCACCAAACCGGTCAACAAGCTGGATGATTTCAAAGGGATGGGGATTCGAGGCAATCCCACCACGGTCCAGATTGTGAAGACACTCGGTGCCAACCCCGTGTCGATGGGCCCGGGCGACGTGTACACAGCCTTGGAACGAGGCGTGGTCCAGGCCCACATCACACCTCCGATCATGCTCAGGGTCCTTGGCTTGGTCAAGGTAACCAAGTATCTCTTGTTCCCACAGTTTTTCGATACCCCCAACGTCTTACTCGTGAATCTCAACACATGGAAGAAGTTGCCCAAGCATCTCCAGGATCTGGTGACAGAGCAGGCAGACATGCACTCCCGCAAATTTGTCGCCTACAATGCAGATCTGGAAAAGAACGAACTCGAGTTTTACAAGTCGCAGGGTATGAAGTTCATTGACCTCCCCAAGCCCGAGGCGGACAAACTCCTCAAGCTGACCTATGACACCATGGTTCAGGTGGTCATGGAAAAGGCGCCGAACGAAGGGAAAAAGATCCTGGAGTACTACCAGAAGAAACCGTAACCTGCAGAAACGGGCGCCCTACCTGCCCCGGTCGCAAGGGCGGCGGCGCGGCCGGGGCTCTCAATCCCTGCCAAAGGATGATTCATGGCAAGACTGCTGGTCATGGTCAACACTTTGTGTGCCGTTTGCGGCGCGAGCATCATGCTGTTCATCATGTTCTCCATCAGCTATGGGGCCCTGACGCGCACCTTCAATCTGCCCAGCCCCATCTGGATCGTTCAAGTTAACGAATACAGCCTTGTCTGGGTCTGCTTTCTGGCAACGGCCTGGGTGCTTTCCGAAAACAAGCATGTCCGGGTCGACATCCTTTTTTCAAGGTTGACCCCTAAGAAACAGGCCTTTTTTCTGCTCATTCAAGACACGCTCAGCACGCTCCTGTGCGGTATCTTCTGCTATCTAGGGATTCTATCCACCTGGGAACACCTTCGAGATAAGGTGATGGACGTGGGGAGCATTGACGTGCCCAAGGGATGGATCCTTTGGGTCATCCCCCTGGGGTTTCTTCTGTTGGCCTTTCAGTTTGTTCTAAGAAGTGTAGAGGATGTGCACAGACTCAAGGGAGAAGGAGACTCCGGCAAGAAACACTCCCATGAGGGTGCAGCAGAGATGGACGGCGGAAAGGCAGGGAATTGAAATGGAGTGGTGGACATCCTTGTCCTTGATTGTCGGGGGCCTCATCTTCATACTCCTGCTCGGTTTCCCGGTCGCCTTTGCTTTTCTGCTGACCGATATCGTGTTCACCGCATTTCTCATGGGAACTTCAGGTTTGCAAGTCCTGACCCTTCAGGTTTATGCTTCCCTGGCCTCTTTTGTACTCTCCCCCGTACCCATGTTCATCTTAATGGGCGAATTGATGTTCCACTCGAATTTGGCCCAGGACACCCTCGACGTGCTGGATCGATGGCTGAGCTGGATTCCGGGCCGCCTGAGCATACTGGCGGCTGTAAGCGGGACCCTGTTTGCCGCAACCAGCGGTTCGTCTCTGGCCAACACGGCCATGCTGGGTACGGTGCTCGTCCCCGAGATGAAGAAGCGGGGCTACAGCACATTCATGTCCGTCGGCCCGATCATTGGCGTGGGGGGGCTCGCCATGCTGATCCCTCCCTCGGCCCTGGCCGTCATCTTTGCCAGCATCGCGCAACTGTCTGTAGGCAAGGTGCTCATAGGCGGGGTTGTTCCGGGCGTGATGCTGGGTGCGATTTTCTGTGCCTTTCTCATCCTCTGCGCCGTGGTCAAGCCCTCCTGCGCTCCGAATTTCCACACCGAGCCCACACCCCTTTCGAGGAAACTCCTTCTAACCGTTAAGTATCTCGTACCCGTGGGTTTTATTATTTTCTCGGTGCTGGGGCTGATTTTTCTGGGTGTGGCCACCCCCACCGAAGCGGCCGCCCTGGGGGCCTTGGCCACCCTGATTGTCAATGTCATCATGGGCCGGTTCAACCGGCAAATGCTAAAGGCCACAATGAGGGGATCTTTGGGGGTTACGGCCATGGTCTTGATGATCGTGGCAGCCTCCAAGACCTTCAGCACCGTCCTCGCCTTCACCAATGCCATCGACGGCATGGTGGAGGTGGTCACGGGGCTTGCGGTTCATCCTCTTTTCATCCTGGTGGCGATGCAGATGGTCGTGCTGATCCTCGGCGCCCTCATGGACCCGGTCTCCATCATGCTGATCACGCTGCCGCTCTTCATGCCCATTGTCACGACACTGGGCTTCGATCCTATCTGGTTTGCCGTGATCATGCTGGTCAACCTGGAGATGGGGAATATGTCGCCGCCTTTCGGAATGCTGATCTTCGTGATGCAGGGAGTAACTTCAAAGGATGTCACCTATGCGGACATCGCCTGGGCCACCGTGCCTTACATGCTGTTCGACATCCTCGTGATGGCCATGATCATCGTCTGGCCTCAACTCGCCCTCTGGCTGCCGAAAACCTTGGGGGAATAGCATCTTATAGCGAAACTTCTCTGTACTTTGCGGAGAAGATGGAGGTTGGAGGCAACAGCATTCCTGCCTCAAACCTCAAACCTGGAGCGAAGCGCTCCTCAAACCGCGGACCCGGATTTGGCTGCAACCTTCGACAGTCTTGGGAAGGGGCCTGCTCCCTGTTTGGCGATCACCGCTCGGCCGGCCTGCTCTCTACGCCTTTCCCGGCCAGTTCCGCAACCAGGGCTACGGCCTGTGACTTCTGAAAGAACGCCCCCACAAAAAGATAGGATGACCCGTCCGGTTGGCGAATGACATAGGGACCGTATCCAAGCTTTGTAAGCCTTGAAATCGCCGGTTCGAGCGCTTCCTTCGAAAGGTAGGTGCCTGCGAGTGCAGCGTGCGGGGTTTGCTTGGACGAAGCGTCGGAGATGCGTTTTTCTTTGATCAAGGCTTCAGCCGCTTCCCTGTTCGTGAAACAACCCGCATAGACCCTGTACCAGGTTCCCTTTTCCCCGAGATCGATGGGGAACCAATAAGGGGAAAGTCCGATCTCCCGATAGAAGGAGTCGGCCTTCTGCACGCGTTGCAGGTCCTTGTAAGAGCCGAGGTAGATGGAATAGGGCAGGGGAGTCGCCTTGGGTGGAGGAACCTTTTCTCCCGGGGCCGCGGCAACCGGCTTTTTTGGGGCCGCCTCGGCAGCCGCTTGCTCCTTGGGGATCACAGGCTCTCTAATTTCGGGTTTCTCGATCGTTGTCGGCCCCGATGGCCGCGGCCGCAGTTCCTCCTTCACCTCCGATTTCGGTGGGACCGGAAGCCGACCAGGTTCCTCCTCGATCTTTGTCTCTGAAGAAACAGAAGGCGCAGGGGGCTCAGCCTTCTCTTCCGCTTTGCGTGGAGCAGCGGGCGGGGGTGTCTCTTCCTTTACTTCGGGTTTGGGGAGGGGCGCGGGCGGCGGCACCACCTTTTTTGCAGGGGGTACT
>JAFGPH010000565.1 GCA_016926135.1 Deltaproteobacteria bacterium | reverse complement strand
TTTACGTTCTTTCGTGCCCCTGCCTTTGCCTTCATCATCCCCTTTTTCGCCGGCTTCCTCGGCGCAGACTTGGCAACGGCCTTCTCGGGTGTGGTTTTTTTCGTTCCCTTCCCGGCAGCCCTTCCGGGTTTCGCCTTGGGTAGCGCCTTGGGAGGGACTTTCTTTACGGCAGCCTTCTCCTTCGGCACCGGTTTCTTGGCTGCCTCTTCCTCCACCACAACCTGCGCAGCGGCAAGGCGGGCGATGGGGACCCGGAAGGGGGAGCAGGAAACATAATCCATGCCGACTTTATGACAGAACTTGACGGAGTCCGGATCCCCGCCGTGCTCCCCGCAGATTCCCACCTTGAGCTTGGGTCGGGTGGCGCGCCCGCGCTCGATGCCCAGCTTGATCAATTCGCCGATGCCCTCCTGATCAATGGTCTGAAAGGGGTCGTCCGGGAGGATCTTTTCGTTCAGGTAATCGGGAAGAAAACCCCCGATGTCGTCTCGGGAAAACCCGAAGCCCATCTGGGTGAGATCATTGGTCCCATAGGAGAAAAACTCCGCAACCTCGGCCATCCTGCCCGCGGTAAGAGCCGCGCGCGGGATCTCGATCATGGTGCCATACAGGTATGGGATGCGTTTCAGGCCAAGCTTCCCGCACACCTCCGCATAAACCCTGTCCACGATTTTCTTCTGGTGGGTGAGCTCAGCGACGGTGCCTGTTACGGGGATCATGATCTCGGGCATGGCCTTTTTCCCGTCCCGGATCAGCTCTCCGGCCGCCTCGAAAATGGCGCGCACCTGCATCTCCGATACCTCGGGATAGGTAATGCCGAGCCGGACGCCCCGGTGCCCCAGCATGGGGTTGCTTTCCCGCAGGTCTTCTCCGCGCTTGCGTGCTTCCTCCACCGGGATTCCAAGCTCGGAGGCCAGGGCTGCAAGCTTATCCTCGTGATGCGGGACGAACTCGTGCAGGGGCGGATCCAGGAGCCGGATGGTGATCGGGTATCCGTTCAGCACCTCCATGGTGGCCTTCACGTCGGCCTTCACGTAGGCTGAAAGCTCGTCCAGGGCCTTCTTCCGCTCCTCCAGTGTCTTGCTCATGATCATCTTGCGGAGCAGGAAGAGGGGTTTGTCGCTACCCTCGCCGTAGAACATGTGCTCGGTCCGAAAGAGTCCGATGCCCTCGGCCCCGAACTGCACGGCCCTGGCCGTATCCTTCGGCGTATCCGCGTTGGTGCGGATCCTGAGCCTGCGAAGCCGGTCGCAAAGGACCATGAGGTCTCTGTAAGCCTGGTTGTGCTCCATGTCCACATCGACCAGCGGAAGGCTCCCCTTGTAAACGAGGCCCTTGGTCCCGTTCAGCGAAATCCACTCGCCCTCCCGGATCGCTTCACCGTCTTTGGTCCTGAAGAAATCGGCTTCCACTTCGATCTCCCCGCATCCGACGATGCAGCACTTTCCCCATCCGCGTGCGACCAGGGCTGCGTGGGATGTCATTCCGCCCTTGGAGGTCAGGATCGCCTGGGACTTGTGCATGCCGTCCACATCTTCCGGAGAAGTCTCCTCCCGCACGAGGATGACCTTCTCACCCCTGGATGCCCATTCCACTGCGTCCTGAGACGTGAAGACCACGCGGCCCTTGGCACCGCCCGGACCTGCCGGAAGCCCCTTTGCAATGGGCGGCGTGGTTTTCTCCGCAGCCGGATCCAGCATGGGAAGCAGCAATTCCACCAGTTGGTTCGGGCCGACGCGCATGACGGCGGTCTTGGCGTCGATCAGACGCTCTTTATGCATCTCCGTGGCCATGCGGGCCGCGGCCACGCCGTTGCGTTTTCCTACGCGACACTGGAGCATGTACAGCACGCCGTTCTCGATGGTGAATTCGATGTCCTGCATGTCCCGGTAGTGCTTCTCGAGTCGTTTCTGGATCGTGAAAAGCTCTTTGTACAGTTTTGGCATGGCGGACTCGAGGGTGGGCAGATGCCGGCTTTGATCGTTTTTGGAGTATCCGTTAATCGGGGCAGGGGTTCGAATGCCGGCGACCACATCCTCCCCTTGCGCATTGATGAGGTACTCACCGTAAAACTGGTTTTCACCGTTTCCGGGATTCCGGGTGAAGGCGACCCCGGTCGCGGAAGTCTCGCCCATGTTTCCGAAAACCATCGCCTGCACCGTGACCGCCGTGCCCCAGGCGTCGGGGATTCGCTCGATGCGCCGATATTCGACGGCCCGCTTTCCGTTCCAGCTCTGAAAGACCGCACCGATGCCGCCCCACAGCTGCTCGTGCGGATCTTCGGGAAAGGTTTTGCCGAGGACCCTTCGAATAGTCTCCTTGAATTCCGCGATCAAAACCTTGAGGTCCTCGGAGGTCATATCCGTGTCGCTCGCATATCCTTTTTCCTGCTTGAAATGGCCCAGCCGCTCATCGAGTATTTTGCGGATCCCTTTGCCGCCTTTGGGCTCAATGCCTGCAGCCTTCTCCATGACGACGTCGGCATACATCATGATCAGCCTTCGGTAGGCGTCGAAGGCGAAGCGAGAACTCCCCGCCTTCTCAATCAATCCCTGGATCGTCCGCTCGTTGAGGCCGATGTTCAGGACGGTCTCCATCATGCCGGGCATGGATTTTCGCGCGCCGGAACGCACCGAGACGAGCAGCGGGTTGAGGGGATCGCCGAATTTCCTGCCCATGAGTTTTTCGATCCGCGCGAGGGCGGCGTCAACCTGGGCGACCAGTTCCTTGGGGTAGTTCCGGTTGTGATCGTAGAAATAGGTGCAGACCTCCGTTGTAATCGTGAAGCCGGGCGGCACGGGCAGCCTAAGGTTCGGGTGCCCTGCCATCTCAGCAAGATTCGCCCCTTTTCCGCCCAGAAGATCCTTCATGGATTCATTTCCGTCCGCTTTGCCGCCGCCGAAAGCATATACGTATTTAGCCATTGTGGCCCTCCCAAGAGAAAAGTGTTTGCCAAAGGTGAGCAGTCATTCCTGCAGGTATCAACCGTCGCATCATCGATTGTACCCGCCGTCGTGCCGGAGAAAGTCGGAACCCGACACCTTCCGGATGCCGGCCGAAGATCCCGTTTTCGGCGGGGATCCAGTCCGGCATGACGAATGCCCGGAGTAAATATGAAACGGTGAATAAGTCCCGGTTGCGCCGAGAGTATCTGACTTTATGAAAATGCGGGTTTGTGTGTCAAGGACAAAGCCAAGGCAGATCACACCCATAAGGTGCTATCTCGATAGGTTCCCACCTTGTGCCTATTGGCCTGTGGATTCCCAAGAAAATCTCTTTCTGATATACTATCGCCCGGAGGCTGGAGACGATGCGAAAGCTTTTTCCAGTTTTGAGCCTGGGTCTCATTTTGGCCTTTTCAGGGTGTTCGGGAAAAAAGGCGGAAGAGATCTACGAGACCGCGCAGTTTGAGGAACTGCAGAAGAACTATCCCCACGCCAAGAAACTCTACAGGGAAATCCTGGAAAAACATGCCGAAAGCGCAGTGGCCGGGAAGGCGTCGGAGAGACTGAAGGCGTTGGAAGGGAAATAGACCGGGACCCAACCGGCCTGGAGGAATGTTCGAAAGGCCCAGGATGGACTTGCGAAGAACCGTCAGGATAAAGGAAAGCGAAATTCATGAATCGTTTGTGCGTGCCTCGGGACCCGGCGGGCAAAATGTCAACAAGGTCTCTACGGCGGTTCAATTGCGCTTCGATATCCTTCGTTCGTCCTCGCTGTCTGAGGAGGTGAAGGAAAGGCTCATTCGACTCGGAGGGAAGAGGGTCACCGGGGAAGGCGTGCTCGTCATCGAGGCAGGGCGCTATCGAACTCAGGAGCGAAACCGGCGGGACGCAAGGGAACGATTGGCGGAGTGGGTGGCGAGGGCATCCAGGAGGCCGAAACCCAGGCGCCGAACCCGGCCTACCGCGGCTTCCAAGGAGAGAAGACTCGAGTCGAAGCGCCTTCGCGGTGCCGCGAAACTGAGACGGAGGACAACGGGGCTGGATTTCTGAGAAGGGAGGAGTTATGGACGAGGGGGATCTTGAACAATACTGGAGCCGAATCACCGTTGCCGGGGGCGTGGAGGCCAAGGTGGTTCACCCCGGCAGCGTCGTCACTGCGCCGTGGGTCAGGCTGAAGTGTCAGTTCGGGTGCGTGCGTTTTGGAAAGGGATACTGCTGCCCTCCCGACACCCCGCGGCCGGAGGAGATGAGGAAGATTCTGGATTCGTATGATCGATCCATTCTCTTCCACATCATCGCGGAGAAGAGGCCCGGGAAAGGCAGAAGAGACCTGCTCCAGAAGCTCTTTCGGTCCCTGGTGGATCTGGAAGGAGAAATGTTCAAGGACGGCTTTCACAAGGCATTCGTGCTTCTTGCGGGTCCCTGCGATCTGTGTCAGGAGTGCGCCAAGATGACGGGAGTGGGCTGTCATTTCGGAAGCAGGGCAAGGCCTTCCATGGAAGCCTGCGGCATTGATGTCTATCAGACGGCCCGGAACAACGGTTTTTTCATCCAACCCCTGAGGGAAAAGACCGAGACCCAGAACAACTACTGTCTGATGCTGGTGGAATAAAAAAAGGTGCAAGGCGCAAGGCTCAAGGAAAAGCGGAACTCATTGAAGAGACCTTGAACCTTGGACCCTGGACCTTGCACCTTTCTATTGCAGAAACCGAATGATCCGGAAAAGATTGTCACCCGCAAAGAAGTGGGCCAGTGCGATCATGGGGGAGGTGAGGATGCTCCCCAGGATGCCGGTGTGGGCGATCCGGTCCAGCAGCACGATGCCCAGCAGGAAGAGCGGGCCGTATCGACCGATGGAGCGGTACCTGGCCGCCAGGTCGGCAGGCATCAGGTTTTCCAGGACGTGAGAGCCGTCCAGGGGTGGAAGGGGGATAAGATTGAAGAGGCCCAGCCCCAGATTCATGAGGAGCATGTAGAGGAGCACCTTCAGGTAGATCTCCGAGGGCAGAAGAAAATAGCGAATGAGGATTCCCGTGACGAAGGCCGCGGCCAAATTGGCCGCTGGGCCGCTGAGAGACATGAAGATGACGTCTTTCCTGCGGTTTTTGAAATATGCGGGGTTCACGGGTACGGGCTTTGCCCACCCGAAATTGAAGAGAAACAGGGCTATCGCACCCATGGGATCGATGTGCGACACGGGATTGAAGGTCAGCCTCCCGGCAAGTTTCGCCGTCGGGTCCCCAAGGGAGTAGGCGGCTTTTCCGTGGGCGTACTCATGCACGGTGACGGCAAAGAGGAGCACGGGTATCTTGAGAATCCATTCGGCAATATCTGCAATGTGCATTCAAAAACTCCAGAACTGTGGAAAAACCTTTATTTTCTCAATTCCCCAGCTTGCCTGTTTCGTATATAGTAAACACAAAGCATCCGGGTCGCAACATAAAGGAACAAAATCTTTTGTAGGGACAAGGAATTGGCACGAAACCCCCATGCTACCCGTGCAGGGCGGAAGGAGGATGCCATGGAAACGCGGATGCCCGATTTTGCAGGGAGCTGGTACCCTTCGCGGGAGTCCGACTGCAGGGCACTGATTCAGGAATTTATCCGGGAGGCCGGTGCTTTGCCTTCCACAGGCAAGCCTCCGGTAGGCGGCATCGTTCCGCATGCGGGATGGGTCTACTCCGGCAAAATAGCATGCAATGTAATTCGATGTCTGAAGGAGGGGAATCCGGCGCCGGACACCATGCTCATCTTCGGAAGGCACCTGCCCCCCGGCGGAAGAAATCACATCATGAAGGAAGGCCGTTGGGCCACGCCCCTGGGGAATCTTGAAATCGACAGCGATCTGGCGGAGCGGCTTACGGCCGAATTTCCTTTCGTGGTGGAGACCGTCAACCGCCACGGGCAGGACAATACGATTGAGCTGCAGTTGCCGTTTGTGAAGTATTTTTGTCCTGATATCAATATTTTGCCCCTTGGAATTCCCCCATCTGATTCATCTCTGGAAATCGGCAAAAGGGCTGTCGAGATCGCCGGGGAGCTCGGCCGAAGGGTGGTGGTTCTGGGTTCGACCGACCTGACCCATTACGGATGGAATTACGGTTATACACCCGAAGGGGTAGGGGAAAAGGCAGTCGAGTGGGTAAAGAACGAGAACGATCGGAGGGTCATCGAACGAATGCTGGCCCTGGACGCCGCAGGGGTAGTGCGAGAATCTCTGAGAAATCAGAATGCCTGCTGCGGTGGCGCCGTGGCAGCGGCCATTGCCGGCGCTAGGGAACTGGGCGCAGCGCATGGCTTGAAATTGTTCTACATGACAAGTTATGATATACAAAAAAACGACAGTTTCGTGGGATACGTGGGGATTGTTTTTTCTTGAGGTTGAGCGCTCTATTTCGCGGGTCCCCGCAGAACGCCCGGCGCTTGAGGACGCTTGGGGAAGAGGGCAAAGACCGATATGCATAAACAGAGAATCAAGCTGGAATTCCTGGTTCACGACCTGAAGGTGCCGCTGGCCGTCATCGAAGCGGGCATCTCGTCGCTGATTCAAAAGAGGGACAAGTACGGATCCCTCTCCGACAAACAACTTCAAGTTCTCGAAAGGGCCTTACGAAACACCATTATCACCCAGAGGCTGGTGAACGACGTTTTGGAACTGGGCCGTTCGAGCGAGGGGGTCATCAACCGATGCCGATTCCTGGTATCGAGTTTTGTGGAGCAGGCGCTGATCGAGATCTTCGACCTGACCGACCACGAGACAACGGATCGAATCAGAGAATGCAAAAACCTGGCGTCTCTGCAAAAGACCATCGCACCCAAAGGGGTGTATCTGGATATCAGCGAGATCCTGTGGGCCAAGGAGGTCTACCTGGATGAGAGCAAATCGAGGCAGATCCTCCGGAACCTTCTTTCCAACGCCCTCAAGTACCGCAAGGACCGGGTGGATCTAAGATTTTACGAGGAAGAGCGTTTCCTCTGTATCTCCGTGAAGGACGACGGCGAGGGGATCCCTTCCAGTTACCACGAAAAAATCTTTCAGTGTTATTTCCAGATGGACGCCAGAACCAACCAGTGTGTCCGGGGCCATGGTCTGGGTCTGGCCGGAGTCATGGTGCTGTTGGAGGACATGGGAGGATCTCTTGCTCTGGCCAGCGACGCGGGAAAAGGTGCTACCTTTTTGGTACGGATGCCTTTTTCTTAAAGGGATGCCCTCAGGGCATGTTCCCGCGGTCTTTCTTGAAAGTGACGCGTTTGCTGTCGAAATCGCTCCAGAACTCCTGGTCTTTTTCTCGCCACCCCGGGCCAAACTGCCTGTCGAAAAAAGGCCTCAGCCTGGAGAACCACCGCGCCTGTTCCGGGGCGTCCTGGCGGCGGGCTTCCAGCATTTCTCTCAGGAAGGCCGGAAGGTCGAGAAGCTCGTCCTTGGGGACGTAGGACTGTGCTCCCTCTCTGATGGATTTGATCAGGTTGTCCGGGCTGAGGGCGTGCGCCGTCAGCATGAGCACCGGTATTCCCCGCTCTGCTGCAAGGCGAAGGAGCTCGTAACCCCGAACCCCCATGATATCGAAAATGGCGGCATCGTAAGCGCCCGTGTCGAGAAAATGCTTCCCGGTGGAAAAATCATGTGCCTTGTCGATCAGGCACATGCCGAGCATCTCCTCGATGGTCTCGAGGACATCGGATTCGTCGTCCACGATCAGGAGCTTCTTGCCGCTCAAGACATCGTGATCTTGCATGCCGTCCCCCCCCGGAGCAGGATTCTACGGGAAATGGTATCCGGCGGGGTGCTTTGAGTCAACTGGATTAGACGTCCCGGACGTGTGACCGACTCTCCTGGGGGTGAGGCGCAGCGCGCAGGGGGACATAGGGAGCGGGGAAACATGGATTTTGTTCAAAAAGCAAAGGTCAGGCTGGAGCATTGGATCGGGCATAACGATCACCATCTGGAGGACTATGATGCCTTTGCAAAGGAACTGGAGGCTGAAGGAAAGGCGGAGAGCGCGCGATATATTAGAGAGATGATTCAACATTCGGCTCGGAGCAACGAATGTCTTCGAAAGGCCCTGCTGGCGCTCGGCGGATAGGGGCGGAAGGCGCAAGGAGGAGAACGCGTGATCAGGGTATAGTTCCGTAGGCCCTGAGCCGAGAGCCCTGCGCCGTCTTCATTTCGGGCGGATGAAATCCTCGAGGTGAATGACCTTGTCGTGCGCTTTGGCGGGATCCCAGGAACCCTTCAACTTCGCTTTTCGCAGATCGCTGATCATGGTCTGCAATTCAGGGTTCTTGTCGATAATCCCCTGGATCTGTCTGGTGATCTCCTTCCAGGTGGCATCCAATTCCCGCGTGTCCAGTTCGAAATTCCCCCACGATGCCAGGAGCGAGGCCAGGTGGGACATCAGCCCGAAGTGCATGGTGCCTTGCAGGTAGTAAGGGCAGTGACTCCAGAGGCTGACGCAGTCCAGCCCTCTCTTCTGGGCCTCCAAAAGGAGGGTCGAATGGACGGCGCTGGGACCTTTGTAGTTTACGGATATGACTTTTTTGTCCTTCAGGCGATCGAGGATCTCCTGTTTGGATGCAAGCGCCGAGATCAGGGTGTCGGTGTGAAGCACGTTGTCATACATGCTGCCGAGACAGATGATCGTCGTCACGCCGAGTTTGCCGCAGAGCGCGAGAACCGATTCGGCGAAATAAGTCCATCTCAAACTCGGCTCAACGGCCCTCAGAAAGACGAGATCTCTTTCGCCCGGTGACCCCTCTGTGGCAAAGAAACCGCCTCCGGGGGGTATGAGTTCCTTCAGAAGACCCTCCTGGATGTCCGCGACCGGACGGTTCTCGTCGAATCGGTAAAAGGGGTCTGCATGGATTCTTCCAAAAGGCTTGGCCTGGAGCTTTTCAATCAGAAAATCGACCATGCCCTTGGAGAGGTTCAGCGCATTGCCCCAACCCTCGAACCCGGCTATGAGGAGGGGGTCTCGGAGGGAGGGGAGACGGTCGAGGATGAATGCGTCGTCAAACATGCGTGGAGTCTTGCATCCGCTCTGTGGATTGTCAAGCCCTCTTGATAGAGGTTGACAAATGATTAAAAAATCCTAAAGTTACGACTTCCAGAGGGTGATTTCCTCAGAGGAAAAGCTGACGGAGGGGCAGGACGGCTTGTCACTGGAAATTGCGAAGGATGTACTCGAGAAGGCGTGCAAGGAGATGATCGAAACGATCCTCTTCTGCCTCCCCAACGCTTTCAGGGGCACTGTCTACCGGGTAGGGAATGCGCCTGAACTGCTGACTGAGCGGGTTACCTCCGGATTCATCGACGAGCAGAGGAAGAATATCACCTGGGGACTGCCCGAGAAGTCCGAATACAACCCGCCCGGAAAACTGTGGGCGGATTACCGCGACGAACCGGGGAGACCCCTGGAGGCCATGGCCTGGTGCGTGGAGCGGCAGAAGAGCTGGACCGCCGGAGATCCGAAGTCCGATTCGAGAAGCGTGAGACTCCAGGTGGAGGGGCAGGGAGAGGATTCATTCCACATGGAACCTGTGCTTGTGCGCAAGTCCGACCTCACCACGGACCTCAATCCCTCTCTCGATTATGCGACGGACTATCAAGGCAATGAAATCTGGAGAGATAGCCTTTATGTGGTTGTGGCAGTCATCAAGATTCATTTCCTGTCCGACACCATCCGCATCGGCAGTCCGGAGACGGTGGTGATCAAGAAGCTGTCCCGTTCGCTGGGGACTGAATTGCTGTCGTACCACCTTCGGCAGGGTTCTCTGAAGGCCATGCAGCAACTGGCCAGGGATCGCATCAATGCCTGCAACATCCTCGCGGACTCCCTGAGGAATGCCATTACGAAGGGCGCCCTGGTCTACTCCCTGGTGAAGCAGGAGACCGGTTTTCTGAGGGATCAATGGGAGGAACTGCTCCTGCGTGCCCGAAACCAAATGAACCCCAAGGTGCAGGCGGTGGAGAACCTCAACCGGATCCTTCTCGGGATGGACGGGCAGGACTCGGAACTCGGGCAGGACCTGGTAGCGGTGCAGAAGCGGTTCCTGGAGCTTGCCCTGCCGCCTGAAAAGGCTGAAAACTGGGTGGTCATGCAGATCGAAGAGAGATGGAAGACTCTTCTCGGTAAGATTTCAGTGGAAGAGGAGACGAAAAAATCGATCTTGAAAGCGATTGAGGATTTGAAGGTCGCTCTCCATTTCGGACAGGATTCTGAGATCCTGACCGCCTTCACCTCAATGCCTGAGGATTTCAAGAAGGAGTGGGTGGAGCTTATCTACAGCAGCTCGGATCGTTTCGATGAGAAGGAACTGGATCGACTCATTACCCTTCTGGCCGACCCGGTGCTCCAAATTCCTTCCCGGGAGAAATCGAGGAAAAGGCTGGTGCAGTTGAAGGCCCTTGCCCAGACCCTGGGTCAGCTCGAGCAGAATACAAACTTCCTCCTGAGGCATGTCCTGAACGGAGGAGGAAACGGCTTTCCCGAGTGCTCGCGCCTGTAGCTCAGCTGGATAGAGCAGCGGACTTCTAATCCGCAGGCCCCGTGTTCGAATCACGGCAGGCGCGCCAAAGAACATCAAGGACTTAAGCCACGTTGCTCAAGTCTTTAACCCTATGCCTCTAAGAGCCTCACATACTCCTTTGCCGATTCATAACAGACCGAGACAATGAAATTCTGAAAGGGAACGTGATCCTTGGTCCCTGTTTGTGCTTTCTTCAGGGTGCTGAGGTAATCATTGCGCAAAACCGGGGGAATAATGGCGATGGGATAGCCGTCTTGAAGCAAGGCAAGATTCATGAGAAGCCTTGCCGCCCGCCCATTCCCGTCAACAAAGGGGTGGATGGTCGCAAGCTCCCGGTGAAGGATCGCCGAGAAGTGAACAGGGTGGTGTTGCTCGCGGAGTTTTGGGATCCTGGCCACGAATGCCTTCATGAGGCCGGGGATTTTTCCAGGGGATGGCGGGATGAAATCCGATCCGGTGATGAAGACCTTCTGCCTCCTGTATTTCCCTGCGTTTCCCGGATCGATGCGAAAGTAGAAGAGCTTGTGGAGTTCCTTGATGTGCCTTTCGGTGATCTCTTTCCAGCGGGCCAACTGGTAGAGCAGGTCATAGGCTTCGCTGTGCCCGATGGCCTCATAATGGTCTTTGATCGGTTTACCCCCGATAGTGATGCCGTCCTCAATGACAACCTTCGTTTCCGTCTCGGTGAGGGAGTTCCCTTCAAGGGCGTTGCTGGAGTAAGCCAATCCTATCCGG
>JAFGPH010000097.1 GCA_016926135.1 Deltaproteobacteria bacterium | reverse complement strand
GAGGAGACGATTCCCCTGGAGGAGTCCTTTGGACGAGTGCTGAGCAGGGACGTCATCTCGCCGGAAGACCTGCCGGGCTTCCGGAGGTCGTCCATGGACGGGTATGCCGTGAGGGCCAAGGAGACCTTTGGCGCCAGCGAGAGCCTGCCGGCACTTCTGGAGGTCATAGGGGAGGTCCCCATGGGGGTGGTGCCCACGGTAACCATGAGGGAAGGAGCGGCGGTCAGGATATCCACGGGCGGCATGCTGCCTGAGGGATCGGACGCCGTCGTCATGATCGAGCACTGCCACCTCATGGATGCAGCGACCCTCGAGGTGGCACGGGCGGTTTCACCCCAGGAGAACGTCATCCGTCCAGGTGATGATTTTCTCAAGGGGGCAACGGTTCTCAGGAGAGGATGGATGCTCCGGCCTCAGGATGTGGGGGTGATGGCGGGACTCGGTTCCGCGCAAGTCCACGTTTTCAGGAGACCCAGGGTGGCCCTCATCTCGACGGGGGATGAGGTCATCCCCATGAATCAGAAGCCGAAACCGGGAGAGGTGCGGGACATCAATACCTACACCCTGAAGGCGTTCTGCGAAAGGTGCGGGGCGGAACCTGTGGTGGCGGGTCTTTGCGGAGACAATTTTGAGAGACTCCGGGCGGCGGTGTCCGGCGGGCTCATGGATGCGGACACGGTCTGGATTTCCGGGGGGAGTTCCGTGGGTGTCAGGGATCTGACCGTGAAGGTGCTGGAGTCCTTTGAGGGCATGGATCTCCTTGTGCATGGCATTTCCATCAGCCCGGGAAAACCCACCATCCTTGCCCAGCTCGGCCCTAAGGGGGTTTTCGGCCTGCCGGGGCATACGGCTTCTGCCATGGTCGTGGCCGAGGTATTCCTGGCGCCCTTCCTATCGATACTCGGAGGGAAGACCCCCCGCCTTGTTGAGGAAAGAAACTCGGTGACGGCCGTGCTGAGCAGGAATGTGGAATCCGCCAGCGGGAGAGAGGATTATATCCGGGTGAAACTGGTCAGGACGGTTGAGGGGTGGACCGCGGAACCCATCTTCGGCAAGTCCGGCCTCATCTCCACCCTTGTGGAGGCCGACGGGCTGGTCAGGGTGGGGAGGAATATGGAGGGGCTTTACCAGGGGGACGTGGTGAAGGTGCTGTTGTTCTGAACGGGAAGCGCATGAAAGCTCAAAGCTCAAAGCTCAAAGCTGAAGGCTCAAAGGGAAGAATACAGAAAAAAGCTCAAAGCTCAAAGCTGAAGGCTCAAAGGGAAGAATACAGAAAGTAGTGGTGAAGAAGTGAGGAATAAGAGAAACCCGGAGGGTATGCTTTGAAGCGACAGATCTACCTGGACATGAAGACCCTTGAAGAGGCGAAGGAGATCATCCGCGCCCGGTTCGGAGCGGAGGAGAGGACCGCTCCGGAAGGGGTGAGCGTGGAGGACTCCCTGGGCCGGGTGACGGCGGAACCCGTCTTTGCCAGGCTTTCGGCACCGACCTACCACTCGGCTGCCATGGACGGGATTGCCGTGAGGGCCGAGGAGACCTATGGGACGACCGAAAAGACCCCGATGATTCTCCGAACCGGCAGGGATGCGGTCTGGATCAACACGGGTCAGGCTATCCCCGGGGGGTTCAATGCGGTCATCATGGTGGAGAAACTTCACCCCCTGGATGAGGAGAACATCGAGATCCGTTCTGCCGCGTATCCGTGGCAGAACGTGCGGAAGGTGGGAGAGGACATCGTTGCGACCCAGTTGCTCCTGCCCCAGAACCATCTCATCCGGCCTTATGACATGGGCGCCCTCATTGCCGCGGGGATCTCCATCCTGAAGGTCTGGGAAAGGCCACGGGTGGTGATCATCCCCACCGGATCGGAACTGGTTCATCACAGGGATGTGACCCGTCCGGACCATCTCAAACCGAACCAGATCATCGAGTTCAACTCCGTCATCCTGGCCGGCCTGGTGAAGGAGTGCGGCGCGGTTCCCTTCATTTGCGACATCGTTCCCGACTCCGAGGAAGAAATCCGCAAGGCCCTCGGGAGTGCCGTGGACTCCGATGCCCATCTGGTCATGATCAATGCCGGGTCCTCAGCGGGCAGCAAGGACTACACGGTCCACATCATCCAGGAGATGGGAGAGGTCCTGTTTCACGGTGTTGCCATGATGCCCGGGAAGCCCACCATCCTGGGGATGGTGAAGGGCAAGCCCGTCATGGGGAACCCCGGCTACACGGTCTCTGCAACACTTTCCTTTCAACAATTCGTGCGGCCCATCCTCTACGCTCTCCAGGGCAGGCGGGTTCCGGAGGCAAAGGCGATTCTCGTGCAGCCTTCCAGGGACATCCCCTCCAAGCTCGGAATCGAGGAGTTTGTGAGGGTGAACATCGGGAAGGTGGGGAACAGGACGGTGGCGACCCCTCTCCCCCGGGCGGCCGGTTCGATCACCACACTCACAAGGGCCGAGGGTATCCTTCGCATCCCGGCCCTCGTGGAAGGGGTGACACAGGACGAGGCCATCGAGGCGGAACTCCTGGTGGACGAGGACGAGATCGGACGCACCGTGGTGATCAT
>JAFGPH010000564.1 GCA_016926135.1 Deltaproteobacteria bacterium | reverse complement strand
GCCTCGCCAGGATTTCACGGGTGAATTCGCCTTCCGAGGGGTAGTGGAGGATTACCGAATGAGCTTGGATGTTTTCCGCGATGTAATCCAGCCCCCAGCAGCGGATGACCTGACGGTAGCTGAAAATACCCTGGCTGCGCGTCACCTGGGCGTGAAACAGCTCGGCAGCGACCGAGTCCCCTTCCCCTTTTCCGCCGAAAGGTCTGCAAACGGTTGTCAGCAGGACGTCAGGCACCGGGTGTTTTCTCCTGCATTGGGGAACTCTATCCGTTCAACCATCTCGCAATCCCATACCCGGCGGTTGAAACGATGCCGCTCAACACGGCACCCCACGCCAGGTCCACGATCACCACCCGCACGGACCAGCCCTTGAAGAGGGCCAGACTGGTCAGGTCGAAGGTCGCATAGGCCACCAGGCCGAAAAACATGCCCGTCCACAAGGCCTGCCATACCGAATGCGCCTTGAAGGCCGGATAGATGACAAAGACCATCAGGCCCACGATGAAAAGCAGGTAGAACAAGAACGCGGCTGCCCAGTTCACCTGCTCGCTGAAAAGGTGCCCCAGGTGCCTCTGGTAGAAGCCCTTGGCGAGGAAGCCCAGCCACAGGAAGTCGACGGCCAGAAAAACCAGTAATGTCAGTCCGTAAAGCTTGACGAGTTGGTACCAGGTCATCCCTTTCTACCCTCCTTATCCGGCACGCACCCCTTTGGTTCCCGGTCATCCGCGCGGGATTCCTGAAGAAGGCGCACAGGAGATGTCTCCCCCCATTACACCTGCAGGCCTTTTTCGGTGATGAACGATCGCAGGTGCCCGTTCCCCCCAATCAGTTCCGCAATTTCCCGGCTGATTTTTGCCCTGGCGATCACCCTCTCCAAAACCTCGGATCCTTTCTCCAGGCGTTCACGGGCAGAGGTCATTTCAAGGAAGCGCTGCCGTTCTTCCAGGCTGAATCCTTCGGCCCCGGGAACGAGAAAGGACAACCGCTTGAGACCCGCCTCATCCAATCGTTTCTCTTCTCCGGAGAGGCCCGCGAGACGGTCCAGCCGCCTCAGAAGATCCACGTTCTTCCGGACCAGGGCCTCGATTTCACGTCCCAGGGATTCGGGCGCGTCGTCCACATAATGAATCCCCGACATCAAATAGGAACGGCTCTCGTCCAGGCGATCCATATGAAACCGCTGAACCCCCTGAACGACGATGTCCATGCGACCGTCCTCATATCTCCTCGACACCTCCAGGATGCGTGCCGTGCAGCCCACCCTGTGAATCCCCTTGCCGTCGAAGTATACGATCCCGAAAGGTTCTTGGCGATCGAGGCACTCCCGGATCATGGTTTTGTATCGTTCCTCAAATATGTGCAGAGGCATGCGCATTTCAGGCAACAACACCACGCCCAGGGGGAAGATGGGAATCATGGTCTCTTGCCTGTGAATGTTTCGGACAGCCATCGCACTACCGCCGCTGAGGTCATTGGATCTGCACTTCAAAACCCGGTTCCATGAATCAAAACTACGGCTAGAATCCCAATGCAGGCCATCGGCCGCAACCAAAAGCCGACCTGCTGTTTGAGGCTTGAGGATCGCTTCGCTCGAGGTTTGAGGCAAAACCGTTCTTGCCTCCAACCTCTACCCTCCAACCTCCAACTTCCTTTCAACTTGCAGAAAAGTTAAGCTAAAAAATAGTAATCACTTTGCCCGGCAATTCAACCCTCTACCGGGGCGCTGAAAGAGACCTGCTCCCAGGTTGCTCAAAAACGGTCGGAACCAAGGTGCCCGACAATCTTTATCCGCCTCCGGCGGGCCGAGGCGCGTGTCGCACCTGCAAAACACCGCCGGCGTCCATGAGATCTCCCACGGTTTGTGAGCCGAGTCCCGTCTCCTGTGGTCAGCCGGCGCGGGAAGGGGAAAATGCTGACGGAACCCCGCTGACCATTCAAACTCAACCGTACAAAAGGGTATTGTGCAGGGGCCTGTCATGCTACAATAGCGGCAAACGCGTTCCAAGCTTTTCATATACAGCCTTCCGGTCGGCTCTTTCAAAGTGGCTGCCGAGCGGTGAAGGAGAGCGCCTCATGAAAATTGCGATCGTGGGCACGGGGATTTCGGGGATGGTGGCGGCCTACCTGCTCTCGGGCGATCACGAGATCACCGTCCTCGAAAAGAACGATTACATCGGGGGCCACACCCACACGGTAGACGTTAGCCTTGAAGAAAAGAACTATGCCGTCGACACCGGCTTCATCGTCTTCAACGAGGTCACCTACCCCAACTTCGTCAGGCTGCTCCGGAGACTCGGGGTGCCTTGGAAGCCCTCCCGCATGAGCTTCAGCCTGCGGTGCGAACAGACGAGTCTGGAGTTCAGCCCCAGCTCTTTCGACAGCCTGTTTGCCCAGCGCCGCAATCTCCTCAGGCCTGGGTTCTACCGCATGGTCCTGGACATCTTTCGTTTCCGAAAGAAGTCACTGGAATTGCTGGACGCGCCCCCGGACCCCATCACCTTGGAGAGGTACCTCAGGAGGGAGAAATACTCCCCCTTGTTTGTGGAGAAGTTCATCCTGCCCATGGGCGCCGCCATCTGGTCCGCCGACCCCGCACGTTTTCGAGAGTTCCCTGCGCAGAACTTCGTGCGCTTTTTCCACAACCACGGTTTCCTGCGGGTTCGCAACCAACCCCAATGGCTCGTCATCCGGGGGGGCTCCGGGAGCTATATGGAGAAGCTGACAAGGTCCTTTGCAGACCGCATCCGCCTGCGCTGCGCCGTGCAGTCCATAGCGCGCCGCGATTCGCACGTGGAGGTCCGAACCGGAGACGGGGTCACCTCCCGCTTCGACGCCGTGATCCTGGCCCTGCACAGCGACGAGGCCCTGGCAGTGCTCTCCGACCCCTCGGAGGCCGAGAGGGAACTGCTCTCGGCCATTCCCTACCAGGAAAACATGACAATTCTCCACACCGACTCCTCCATCCTGCCCCGCCGCCGCAAGTGCTGGGCAAGCTGGAACTACCACGTTCCCTTGGAGCCGATGGAACGTGTGGCCCTCACCTACGACATGAACATCCTCCAGGGGCTGGATGCGCCCGTGGAATTCTGCGTCACCCTGAACCGCCCGGCTCAAATCGCGCCGGAAAAGGTGCTCAGAAGTATCCTCTACGCCCATCCGGTCTTTACGCCCGCCGGTGTGGCGGCCCAGGCGAGGAGGGAAGAAATCAACGGGGTGCGGCGCACTTACTTCTGCGGGGCCTACTGGGGTTACGGTTTTCACGAAGACGGGGTGAAGAGCGCCCTGGCCGTCTGCAAGCACTTCGGAAAGGACCTTTGAGCATGCAAAGCGCCATTTACGAGGGAAAAATTCGGCACCGCCGTTTCAGCCCGGTTCAGAACTCTTTTCAATACCGCCTTTTTCTCATGTACGTGGATCTTTCCGAACTCCCGAAGCTTTTTGACGGCCGTTGGCTATGGTCAAACGGTCCTGTAAACGCCGCCTATCTGCGGCGGCGGGACCACCTCGGGGACCCCGGGGTTCCCCTCGACCGCGCGCTGAGGGACCTTGTGGAGCGGGAGACCGGCCTGCGCCCGTGCGGACCGGTCCGTCTGCTGACCCACTTCCGCTACTGGGGTCACTGCTTCAACCCCGTGAGCTTCTACTTCTGCTACGACCGGGAGGATCGCCGCGTGGAAACGATTGT
>JAFGPH010000563.1 GCA_016926135.1 Deltaproteobacteria bacterium | reverse complement strand
GTCGTCCCCAGGGGGAAGGTGGATCTCCTCAAAGTCCTTCCCGTGTTGACCCACTACTCGAAGGATTCAGGCCCCTACATCACCTCAGGCATCTCCTCGGCCAGGGATCCAGAAACCGGCTTGACCGGAAGGGGCCTCCATCGCATGGAGGTCAGGGGAAAGAACACCCTCGGTATTTCCCTCCTCAATCCTCCCCTGGCCGACATCTACGCGCAACACAGGAAAGTGGGGAAGAAGATGGAGATCGCCACCGTGATCGGTGTTCCTCCTGCCGTCTTCATCGCTTCCATCTTCAAGGTCCCCCGCGGGATAGACAAGCTCTCCGTGGCGGGGGCACTAAAAGGAGAGCCCGTCGAGACAGCGACGGCCAGAACCGTGGATGTGGATATTCCCGCCCATGGGGAAATCGTCATCGAAGGGATTATCGACACCGGGGACAAAGAGCAGGATGGAACTCTCGGTGAGTCCAGCGGGTACTACATGGCCTTCGGCAAAAGCCCGACGATCCACGTCACCTCCCTAAGATACCGCAAAGGGGCTTTCTTTCATGCCGTCGTCCCCTGGGCCCGTGAGGTGGACAGTCTCCTCTATCTTGTTCACGGCCTGGACTTCATTCCCAAAATGAGGAGGGAGATCCCCTCACTCCGGCAGATCCATCTGGTCCCCATGACGTTCGGATCCCATGTGGTCATGAGCATTGACACGGACCACAAGGGGGAAATACGCAGGGCACTCACGTTGGCGCTTTCCTTTACCAGCGTCAAAAAGGCCATCATGGTCGACGTGGATGTGGATCCGGCGGACGGCCAGGAGGTCGAGTGGGCCCTTGCCACGCGATTCCAGGCGGACCGGGATCTGATTGTCATTCCCGACCTCAGGGGGCAACCCATTGATCCTTCCTCCAGATGGACTGGAGAAGGGTTCCTCACCACCAAGATGGGACTGGATGCCACTCGCCCCAAGAAGGAGGGATTTGAGAAGGTAGATGTTCCGGAAGAGGTCAAGCGTCGATTGTCTTCCGTTCTGAAGGACCTGAAGAGGAGAAAGAAATGAAGAGACTGGTGGTAGGGATCTCCGGCGCCACGGGCGCCGTTTACGGGATCAGACTTCTCGAGTTCCTCTCCAAATCCGACGTGGAGACCCACCTCGTGGTCTCGAGGTCAGCGGAGAAGACCATTCGCATGGAAACCCATTGGACCCTGGAGAAAGTGAAAGCTCTTGCCACGGTTACCTACAACATGGAAGACGTAGGGGCGGATATTTCGAGCGGTTCCTTCCAGACCGAAGGCATGGTCGTAATCCCCTGTTCCATCAAGAGCCTTTCTGCGATTGCCAATTCGTACAATGAAAACCTCCTGATCCGCGCGGCGGACGTGGCCCTGAAGGAGAGGCGCAAATTGGTTCTCGTGGTGAGAGAAACCCCTTTCCACCGGGGACACCTGAGTCTGATGATGAACGTGGCTGACGCAGGAGGCGTGATTCTCCCCCCGATCCCCGCCTTCTATTTCCTTCCGAAGACCATGGACGATCTCATCAATCATACGGTTGGCAGGGTTCTCGATATCTTTGAAATCGACCATCATCTCTTTAACCGCTGGGGCAGCCGGAAACTGAAAAATGCCCTGAAAAAGAAAGGAACTTCCAATTAAGATCCGGGGGAAGATCGTCGATGGGCTGCGGGTTGCGGCGGATTTCACCCAAATCCCCTGGGTCAAGAGCCAGTTCGCGTCCAAACTCTCGATCGAGGCTTATCCGGGCACCCTCAACCTCGAGATCCTCGAACCCGAGGATCTTCAAGTTTTCGCATGCCTCAAGAACGAAGGAGGAGTTGAAATCACTCCGGAGCATGCTTCCTTCTGCAGCGCCAGGTGCTATCCGGTTCTGATCGCCGGCAAAGTGAGAGGGGCGATCGTCTTTCCCTGCGTTACGGACTATCCCGCGAACAAGATGGAACTGATTGCGCATGTCCATGTGAGAGAGACCCTCCACGCAGAGGCCGGTGACATACTCGAAGTGGAAATCCTCTGACGTGTAGCCCATGCACCCTTTGGCTATCACCTCATGATCCTCTGTACCTCCTCGGACAGGCACTGAAGGTTGAACGGCTTCTGGATGAAACCGTGACAGCCCCGGTCGAGCAGGTCCTTGGCATGACCGTCAAGACTGTATCCACTGGAAAGGAGGACCCTGACCGCAGGGTTGATCCTCCTGAGCTGCTCATAGGTTTCACCCCCCCCCATCCCCGGCATGACCACATCCAGGATGACGAGGTCTATCCCGACCCCGTTCTTCCTGTAAAGGCGGACCGCCTCCATGCCGCTGTTGGCCACGACGACCTGGTAACCCAGCTTCTCGAGCATTCCCCTGCCCACCTCAATGATCATCTCCTCGTCGTCCACCAGCAAAATCCTTCCCGAACCTTTCAAGATTCCGCCGGGGAGTTCCCTTTCCTCGAAGATCTTCCTCTCTGATGCGGGCAGGTAGACCTGGAAGGTCGATCCCCTCCCTCTCTGCGTGTGGACGTCGATATAGCCGCCGTGTCCCTTCACCATTCCGTAGACCGAAGCCAGTCCGAGACCTGTGCCCTTTCCCATGGCCTTTGTGGTGAAGAAGGGCTCAAAGATGCGTTCCATGGTCTTTCCGTCCATCCCTACCCCCGTATCGCTGACCTCCAGGATCGCGTATTTCCCTTCTTTGGGCCGGTAGGGTTTTTCGGTCATCTCTCGATGGGTGACGTTTCGGGTGCGGAGAAAAACCTCTCCCCCCGCGGGCATCGCATCTGCTGCGTTCACCAGGAGATTGAGGAGGACCTGCTCGATCTGGCCCTGGTCCGCCTCGATGCCGCTGAGCGACTCCTCCAGATCCAGGTGCACGCGTATATCCTTTCTGGCCTGGGCAAAGGTATGGGAGGTTTCACTCACGAGCTGGTTGAGACTGATGGGTCTCACCTCGTACCTTCCTTCCCGCGCATAGCCGAGAAGCTGGCTGGTCAGCTTGGCCCCGCTCTTGACGAGTCTCTCGATGCTCTCCAGTTTTTGATGAATCGGGCTGGAAGCCGTCACTTCCAGTCGGGCCAGGGTCGCGTTTCCCTGGATGCCCATGAGGAGGTTGTTGAAGTTGTGGGCAATGCCTCCGGCCAGTGTGCCGATCGCCTCGATCCTCTGGGCGCTCATGAGCTGGGCCTGGAGTCGTTTCTTCTCCTTCTCAGACCTGATCCGCTCCGTCACGTCCCTCGCCGAACCACGGACTCCAACCGGGTTTCCCTCGGGATCTCGGACGAGGGAATTCTTGTATTCCATCACCAGATCCGTACCCCTTCTGGTGACGACCTTCAGGAGGCCTTCATCCGCACCGCATTCCAGGACCCTTTTCATGTAATCCTCATAGAACCCCCTGTTTTCCGGCGGCATCATGTCCTTCACGTGGATTCTCCCCAACTCCTCTTCCCTCAGGCCGTAAGCCCTTCTGAAAGCCAGGTTGCTCTCGAGAAACACCCCTTCCATATCGTGGAAATAGATGAAATCCGAGACATTTTCAAAGAGATCACGGTACCGTCTCTCCGCTTCCTGAAGTCTCTCCTCTGTCCGTCTTCTCTCCGTAATGTCCTCAATGGCGCAGTCGAAGAACGCCGGTTCCCCCGTGCCCTCGTCATAGGCCACCCGAGCTGTGACCGTGCCCCACAGGGGCGTTCCATCCTTCCGCTTCAGGTAACGGTCGGACATGGTGAAGCTTCTTCTTGCGAGAAGCTCATCGGAGAACCCCTTTCTCTCTTCGGGATGCATGTAGATGTCCGAGACGTGCACCCCCTTGATCTCCTCTTCCTTCTCATAGCCAAACATGGACAGAAAGGCACGATTGGCCATGAGGAACAAGCCCTTTTCTCCGGGCGTGACGCGATAGATCCCTATGGGCAGGTTTTCCACAAGCGTTCGATAGCGCTTCTCACTCTCCATCAGGGCCTCCTCTGCGCGCTTCTGCTCGGTAATGTCCTCCACGGTTCCCTCGAAATAGGGGATATTCCCTTCCTTGTCTGGGACCAGCCGGGCGTTCAGGGAGGTCACGGCTATGGTCCCGTCCCGTCGAAAAACCATATTCTCGAAACCCTGAACAGCCCCCTTTTCCCTGAGGAGGCGAATGAAATCCTCCCGTCGCCTGGGATCCACGTAGAGTTGCGCGCCGATGTCCGTGATTTCCGTCATGAGTTCTTCCGGGGAGTCATACCCGTACATGCGGGCGAGGGCCGGATTGGCGCTGATAAAGCTACCGGAAGGAGTGCTCTGGAACATGCCCTCCATGGCGTTCTCGAAGATGCTGCGATATTTCTGCTCCGCAGCGACGAGTGCCGTCTCTGAACGCTTCCTTTCCAGAACCTCCTGGGCCAGCAAGGTATTTGCCTTTTCCAGTTCCGAAGTCCTTTCCTTCACCTTAGTCTCGAGTTCTTCACGGCTCCTGCGGACCGAGTCTTCCGCGCGCTTTCTGCTGATTTCCACGGCAGCGAGGTTGCCGATCAGGGAAAGCGTGTCCAGGTCGGCCTGGGAAAAGGAGGTTTTGCTTCGATTGAACACGTAGAGGACTCCCAGATTTCTGGACCCCATCTGGATGGGAACCGCCATCCCGGAGACCACTCCCTCGTCGGCCACGATCCTGTCCACCACATGCCTGATCTTCCTTTCGCCAAAGTAGTCCTCCACAATGAGACCTTGTCGCGTCTTTGCGACCAGCCCACCCAGCCCCTTTCCGTAGGGGAGACGCATCATCCTGAACGCCTCTGTGCGAATCCCTGAAAGGGTATGCATGTACACGTCTCCTGCCGCCTCCTCGCGCAAGGCGATGTAAGACGTATCCGCACCCAGCAGATCCCGGCTTCTGTCAACCACAAGCTGAAGGTTTTCCTCCAGACTCCGCTCGCCGGTCATGGCGACAGCCAGTTCGTATAGGACCTGGAACTTCTTCAGCTCCCCTTCCAGGACAAGCGCAGGCTCTTCATGCATGGACGTCACCCTTCTTCAGCGGTATGGCATGATCTTGGGAGTTCTGGAGGTTTTTTCGACCCGTCCGGAACTTTCGTGAAGGACATACCAAAATACTGGATCGTCGCCGCCAGACAAGACACACGGCAAGTTCCTGTTTCGGAAGTTCAGAATCATGGGGCGGTGACGGGGGACTGCGGTGCCCGGGAGGCGCCGCAGTCAAGTGAGAGATTTGACGAAGGCCTTTTTCAAAAAAATCAACTGCCGCTGCCGGAGGACTTGCGGGACTCCAGGCTTGCCTTGAAACTGGCCCAGAATTCCTTGTCCGCATCTCGCCAGGCAGCTCCCCATCTCCTCTCGAAATAGGAGGAGGGCAACCTGTCCTGCCAGGCTCCCCATGGGGTCTTTCCGGTGGCCTTGGCAAGGAACACGTCGTTCAAAAACTCCGCAATCCTTGTTATTTCCTCCTTGGGGACGTAGGAGGCCGCCCCCTCACGAATGGACTTCACGAGATTGGGCGGGTTGAAGGCGTGGGCGGTCAACATGACGGCCGGGATCTTGTTCTGGTTACAAATGTTCAAAAGCGCATAGCCGTCAACGCCCATGATGTCCAGCACGGCGATATCGAAATGCTGTGTCTCCAGCAAGTCCTTGGCCTCTTGGAAACTGGAGGCGGTAACCACCTTGCACATCCTTAAAAACTCCTTCGCCGTCTCCAGGATGTCCGGCTCGTCGTCCACAATCAGGACCTTCTTCCCATTGATCAGCCCGGTCTCTACCATATCGGAGTCTCCTTTCTTCCGGTCGCTCGAAATGATCGATTGCAGCCTGCAGAGATCCCTGCCCCTGCGGCGAATCTCTTAGGGTGGCAATACGGATAGGCTTCATATTTCATCAAAATCTCTCCATATTGTCAACCTGGATAAAAGCCTTTGCCCACCCTCCCGCGGAACACTCATTCCTCCTGATCACTCAGGATTCACTCGCCTTCGCCAGGATGCCCCGTGTGGGAGCGCGGGGAGCTTCACTCCGAAAGTCTCAGGAGCATTCCCGTCTTCCTGGCCCGCTTGAGCGCGGCCTTGACCAGCAGGATTTCCAGCACAAGGTAGAGGATCACCAGGACATACTCCTTCAGAAGTGCGTGGGGAAAGGTAGGCGAAAACCCGTAGAATTCACGATAGTACTCCAGGAAGTAGGTCACAGGGATCAACTCCGCCAGGAGGGTGACCCATTTGGGCAGAATGGAGACCGGGTAGTAGATTCCACAGACAAGGAGCATGAGGCTCACGAGTGACCAAGCCGCGACCTCCGCGCGGAGCCCGAAGATGAAGACCAGAATGCATACGAAGATGCCGACCATGGCCGAACTCAGAAAGAGACCCAGGAGAAACACCGCCACGTGCATGAGACCCGGTGCCGTGAAGTCGAAGTCGAAGATGAGATAGCTTGCGGCAACGAGGATGAAGAAGACAGATCCTCCCCTTGCGATTCCCACAATCATGGAACCCATGAGGAGATGTCGGATCCCTACGGGCGCCATAAAACCATGCTTCACGGCCTTGCTCCACACCTCATAAAGGAGGCCATAGGCCACGTCTAGCTGGCAGACCTGCACGGCGCTCATCGAGACCACGCCCACCAGAATGAAGGCCTTCATCCCCGGGCCGAGCGCCGCGAATTCGGCGAGCAGGCCCACGGACAGGAAGGCCACCACCGGCCAGAAAAGCACCTCGAACAGGGTGAAGACATTCCTCTTGGTCATGATCCAGTTCTTGTATACAAAGGCCCACACCTTTGTGATCTCATCGTGTAAAGGCGATGAAGACATCTTCGAGGTCAGACTCCTGGATATGAAGATCACGCACATGCACTCCGCTAACCATCATCAGATCGAGGACTTGGGGAAGGCGCTCCCGGTGGTCGTCCACAACGACGCGGCATGAGGAATCACCGGCCTGCAGAGCGGATACCCCCTTCAAAACCCCAAGGGCTTCCAGGGGCAAGGGCCCCTCAAAGGTCATCAGGATGACGTCGCCGAGCCTCAGGTCTCTCTTGAGATTACGGGGCCTCCCGATGGCCCTGATGACCCCTTCCCTGATGAAGGCCACCTGCTCACAGAGAATCTCCGCCTCTTTCATGTTGTGGGTGGTCATCAGGATGGTGGATCCTCTCTCGCGGTGGACTTCCCGTACGGCCTCCCGTATCCGGAGGGCCACGTCGGGGTCCAGGCCGACCGTCGGCTCGTCGAGAAGCAGCAGTTCCGGGTCGTTGATCAGGGCCTTTGAAAGAGAGAGTTTCTGCTTGGTGCCCGTGGAGAGTTCGTCAAACCGAACATGGGCGAAATCCCGAAGGTCGAAAAGGTCAAGAAGGTAATCGATCTTGCGGTTACGGGCCTTTCCGGAAAGGCCGTAGAGCATGGCGTAATACACCAGGTTTTCCCGGACGCTCAGGTCCACCCCTCTCAGGACTTCCTTCCGCTTCCGGCCGGGCCAACCGGAGACGAAGGTCTTCCTGAGCCCTTGACCTCAATCGCATATCTCAATTCCTGAGTCAATCGAGGCCCAGTTTCCTCATCATCCTGGTGAAAAGGCCAGCCTCGGGCACGTGTTCGGGAGACACGATATCGATCTTCCCCACCACCTCTTTGTCAAGGCGGATGAGCATCTCTCCCAGTTTCTGTCCCTGCTTGACTTCCCCTTCGATCTTCTCGGGCAGAAGGATCTCCTTCTGGATAGCCTTTCTCTTTGCCTGGGGAACAGGACAGGCGAAAGCAGCCCCTGCGATCCCCTTGAGGGTCTTCTGCTTGCCGTCCGGGAGGCTGATCTCCTGTTCGATCAGGTCCCCCTTTTTCGTCACGCTCACCATGGCGTACTGGGAGAAGGTCTTCTTCAGTTTTTCCTCTGCAAGCCTGTCCCTTGTCCTGGCCGTAGGGCTGCCCATGACAACTACGATCAGCCTGAGACCTTCCTTCTGGGCGGTCACGGTCACGTTATAGCCTGCCTTCCGGTAGTATCCTGTTTTGAGACCGTCCACAACAGAGGGCATTCTGCTGAGAAGCTTGTTGTGATTGGTCATTACAAAGGTACCGCCCCGGAAGCCCTCGGTCGGGGTGGACGTCCACGAGAGGAGTTCGGGGTACCGGAGCAAGGACCTCGCGAGCAGGGCAAGATCCCTGCATGAGGACATGTCTTCCCGCTGGCCCTCCGAGGGAGGAAGGCCGTGAACGGAGTGGAATTCCGTGTGGACCATGTTTAATGCCCTCGCCCTTTCGTTCATCAGTCGGACAAAGGCATCCACACTCCCTGCGACAAACTCCGCCACGGCATA
This sequence comes from Deltaproteobacteria bacterium, assembly GCA_016926135.1. Next base: position 3,271 of record JAFGPH010000563.1, on the reverse strand, counting down.
GGCCGCATCGTTTCCCGACGCGACCAGAGTTGCCTTCATGAGTTCCTCCAACGAGAAAACCTCCCCTTCCTTGAGGAAGACTTGGCTCCCGCCCATCTTGGAGGCCTCGCTTGAGACCGTGATCTTGTCGGAGAGATGAACGTCTCCGCTCCTGACCTTTTCCAGAACAACCGCGGCCAGCATGAGCTTGGTCATGCTGGCCGGTGGCCATTTCATGTCGACGTTTTCCCCCTCCAGCGCCTTTCCCGTCGCACCCTCCACCACGATGTATGCCTTGCAGGGTTCTTCCTTTTCCGTCTGGGCCTGCGGCGCCCTTTTCTCGGCACGGGCATGCTTCTGGGATGCCTGCGTGGCATGGGTGGCATTACACAGCAATACCAGTGCCAGAAAGACAAGGAACCATCTCTTGTTCCAGGCCACCTCTGATGAATCTCCTTTTTTATGGGGTAATCGCGGACCGGACAGTCCTGCCCTGCCCCCCCGGGTGTCTGCCACAATGCCTATACAAGTAGGGACAAAATCAGGATAGGATGAAGGCTATTGTGTGTCAAGAGAAAAGCCGCCACAACATATGGTGCTAACGATGACAGTCTCGCAAAAAGCCACCGAAGCCGTCACCCAGGCGCCGCAGTGTGGTGTCTCAACAGAACCTTTAGAGCGCATTGCAGGCAGGTGCATCACAGGGCCTTTTCAGATAGAATCTTCCACCCCGGGCCTTCCCTTCTGAGCAGCAGGTTCTTGCCGGACTTGAGGGAGTAATTGGAAGACCTGTAGTCCTGCAGAAACCGGACCTCCACAAGGCCATCCTGGCTCAACTCCCTGATCGCGATGTCCTTCAGTTCAATGGTGATCCACTGTTTCTTGCGGTTTCTTTCGGATTTCTCCTTTCTCCATCCCCTCTTGTCAAGCCCCTGGGAACGGAAGTCCTCTGAGTAGAACGAAAGGTAGCCGTCCATGTCCCCCTTAGGCCCGGCCGAGTCCTCCCAGGCATCCTTCCACCGGTCCACGAAGGCCCTGATCTCCTGCACGAGGGGGGCCGTCTCTTTCTTCGGCAGTTCCCTCGGCCGAGCGGCCTTCACCTTTTTGTCGGCAAGAGGACGTGACTGGGTCGCATTGGGGGTTGGGGGCTTTCCGGCGGATTTCTCTGTCGCCACCGGGGCCTCCTTCAAGGGCTCCGGCAGGGAAAGAGGAGAGTCCTGTCCGTGCCTGGCACGGTAACCGAGCAGGAGCGCCAGGACGAGCAATGCGAGGCCGGATGCCGCCATCATTCTCCTGTCGAAGAGAAAGGGGAACTTCTCGAATCGCATCACGCCAAGGGTCATTGAATCGCGTGCGCCCTTTCTCTTGGCTTCTTCGAGCAAACGTCGAGACAGCTTCTTCAGGGCGGTCTGTTTCAGGGAAAGTTTCTGGATCTGCATGTTGGAGAGATACCTTGTCAGCCCTTCTGTGGTCATGAGGATGATGTCATTCTCCTCGAGCGCGAAGGTCTTTACCTTGATGTCGGGCCTTTCATGGATTCCCAAACCATTGGTAAGGGCCCGCAGGAACCTGGGATCCCGGTCCCCGATTTCGGCAAGGGGGTCCTCCTGTCCGACCGTGTGATCTTTGGTGAGTTGGACGATTTCTCCCTTGTGGAGGCAGTAGATGCGGGAGTCCCCAAGGTGGCTGAAATACATGATCTTACTGGGAATGTAGGCAACACTCACAGAGGCGGCCATCTTCTTGCCGACCTTTTTTCTCTCCTGGAGGAGTTCCTCGTTCACATCCTTCAAGGCATTCAGCAGGGCGATCCCCGGGGAACGCTCCTCGGAAAGGCGCTTGAAAAACGAGGAGGAGATGCCTTTACAGGCCCATTCCTTCGCCATTTCTCCCAGATAGTCGCCTCCCACGCCCTCCGCCACAACGAACAAGTTGTCCTTGCAGAGGAAGGACTCGCTCTCCATAGGAGCATCCTTGGGCTTTTCCGTCTTGAAGGTGATGCGCAGTCTTGCCATACTCGATTAAAGGGCTTGATCAGCGAACCCGTGGAGTGGCCGATTTCAGGGCACTCCGTATTATCCCGGATATCTCACATGGACTATACCCTGGATTCCGGATGATAGCGAGGGAAAAGGGTCCGGACCATGGCCGGGGCTTCTCGATGCTCCCGAGGTGCGGCAAAAAGGGGCTTGAGATTTGACCCTGCCTGTCCTATCTTGATGCCTACAATGGGAGATTGGAGGTTCCTGGATGCTCGCGAAGCCAACCTACGATGAACTGGAACAGAAGGTCAGGCATCTTGAAGGTCTGATTTCCTCCCTCAGGCATAAGGAGGAGAGCCTGCTGATCGGAGAGAAGAGGCTGGCCCAGATCATTCAGGGAAGTCCCATACCGACCTTTGTGATGGACAAGCGCCATGTAATCACCCACTGCAACCAGGCATACGAGAAGCTGAGGGGTATCCCTGCCGACGATATCATCGGAACACACGGTGGGTGGTTGGACGGGGATTCCACGGAGACATCCTTCATGGCGGACCACATTGTGGACGGGGCGCCGGAAGAGGAAATGGTCTGGTACTACGGCGGCAAGTGCAGGAAATCCAAGGCGGTGGAAGGCGCCTACGAGGCAGAGGTTTTTTTCCCCGAACTCGGCCCCGAGGGTCGATGGCTTTTCCTCACGGCCGCACCCTTACTGGACAGCGAGGGGGGCATCATCGGTGCGATCGAGACCCTCCAGGACATCACCGAGCGCAGAGAGGCCGAGGAGGCATTGAGGGCTAGCGAGAAGAGGCTTTACCAGATCGTGCAGGGCAACCCTATACCCATCTTCGTGATCGATGCCAACCACTCCATTACACACTGCAACAGGGCACTGGAGAATCTCACCGGTATCCAGGCCCAGGACATCGTGGGAACCCGGGGACAGTGGGTCCACTTCTACGCCAGCCCGAGACCCGTGATGGCCGATTTTGTTCTGGACAGGGCCCCCAACACGGATATGTACCGCTACTACGGGGAGAGCCTTCGGCAATCGGCGGTGATCGACGGTGCTTACGAGGCCGAGGGCTTCTTCGCGGAGGTAGGCGAGAAAGGACGCTGGCTCTTCTTCACCGCGGCCCCCCTCATGGATGATGAAGGGAAGGTGGTAGGCGCCATCGAGACACTCCAGGATGTGACGGAGAGGAAGGTCGCCGAGGAGGCGATGCGCAAGTCGGAGAGGAGGTATCACACCCTCCTGGATTTTGCCCCCTATCCCATCGTGGTCTTCTCCCTGGACGGCCTGGTCTCCT
>JAFGPH010000562.1 GCA_016926135.1 Deltaproteobacteria bacterium | reverse complement strand
TTGATGAAGCCGGCTCCACCGCGCTCCTGGCCAAGGGCCTGGGCCTCCCGGTGTTCCTGGTAGTCGACGCCCGGTCCATGGCAAGGTCCGCAGCCGCGGTCGCCCTCGGTTTCGCCCGATTTGATCCGGGGCTCTCCCTGAAAGGGGTGATCTTCAACCGTGTAGGAAGCCCCGGCCACAAAGACATGCTGAGGGAGGCTGTGGCATCCGTGCCGGGTCTCCCGCCGTTGGTCGGCTGTCTTCCTAGAGACGAGGGACTGGAGATCCCGTCGCGGCACCTGGGTCTGTTTACGGATGAGGACCTCGGCCTGAAAGAGGGCCTCGTCGAGCGGCTCGGCCGATGGATTGAAGGAAACCTGGACCTGGAGCGGCTCCTCTCGTCCCTGCCGGGCGCGGAGATCGAATCTGCGCCCCGGCCTTCACGAAGGCCGGCCCGGGCACGCATAGGCATCGCCATGGACGAGGCCTTCTGTTTTTATTATGCTGAAAACCTGCGACTGCTTCAGGAGGCCGGGGCCGAGCTGGTTCCCTTTTCCCCGCTCCGTTCCCCCAAAATCCCCGACAATATCCAGGGCCTCATCCTGGGCGGTGGGTACCCGGAGCTCCACTGCAAGACCCTATCGGAAAACCGTGAGATGCTTGCCTCCATACGGGACTTCGGCCTGGGAGGCGGCCCCATCTATGCGGAGTGCGGCGGGTTCATGGTCCTCATGAAGGAGATCACGGATATGGAGGGAAGGCCCTATCCCATGGCAGGGGTCTTTCCCATGGCGGCCCGCATGGAATCACGCCTTCACGCCCTGGGATACCGGGAGATCCTGACCCGAAAGGACTCGCCCCTGGGACCGGCAGGCACCCGCGTACGCGGACATGAGTTTCACTATTCCCGGATGGAAAAGGCAAGTGAGAGCACGGAACGAATCTATACCCTGACGGACCGCAAGGGTTTTGACAACGGGGAAGAAGGCTTTCTCCGGGAAAGGGTGCTCGGCTCCTACGTGCACCTGCACTGGGGTTCCAACCCGGATGTGGCCGGACATTTCGTGGAGTTCTGCCGGAGATCCTCACGCTCTCCGCTTCAGGCATAGCTTTTCGGGAATCCGCTAAAAAGCCTCGCCGCACAGGCTGGACGCGATTGTTGGAAAGACAGACGAGTCAGCTCATGCGCGAAACATCATTCGTTCTATAGACCATCACGGGCCATTCAGCTTCCAGAACCACCTTATCCCTTTGATTCAGGACGGAAACCTGGAGCGTCACGACCCCCCTGTCCGGTTTCTTCGTTTCTTTCTTGGCAACGATCCGGCCGACCGTCGTGAGGGTATCGCCGAATCGCACCGGCTGCAGAAAGCGCACCTTCATTTCCATGACCGCGATGCTGGTACCTTCGAAAATGCCGGTCTGGTTGAGCTGGCCGGTCGCGATTGCAAGGATCAGCACCCCGTGCGCGATCCTCCCTCCCATGACGCCTTTTTTGGCGAACTCCTCGTTCATGTGCTCCGGCTGATAGTCGCCGGAGATTCCCGCAAAGTTCACAACGTCGGCTTCCGTGATTGTGCGGCCGCCGGTTGTGATCTCCTGCCCTACCTGCAGCTCATCGAAGGTTTTCCCGTGCACTCTTCCCTCCTTCGGGCCCGGGCGTCCCCGTGATCGAAGACCCCGTCGACCACGATCTCCAGATAATCTCAAAAAGAACCCCTCCCATCCGCCTGGTGTCAAAATAGCAGGCCTTGAGGTAACCCCGATAGGCAGGGACATAGGATTCCGCCCTCATGAGAGGCTCGAAGCCTTCTCGCAGGAATCTTTGAAACAGGTCGTCATAGTCGCGGACGTGGAAACCGAGGTGATGCAGGCCCTCGCCCCAGGTCTCCAGAAAATCCGTGTGAAGCGATTTTCCTTCGAGGACCTGGATCAGCTCCAACTCCACGCCGCCCCACATGGCTTTTCCCATGCGGAGTTTCAGAGGAGAGGGTTCCTCCATGACCCAGTGCCTGTCCGGGGCCCACTCGTAAACCGTGAAGGGTCCGATGCCGAAGACGGATGCATAGTCCTGAGCCGCCTTTTTCACGTCCCTTACCACGACACCAATCTGGCTGACCGGCGGGAGATTCAATCTCGCCTTGCGTTCATCGGGGCCAGGCACGGTTTCTTCCTTTTCCGAAACGATCCTTTTCTGCATCATGAAACTCGGCCTCTGCTGTTGCAGTTTGAGAATGATCCATCCGTCCCGCTCACGGCAGGAAAAGCCTTTCCACCTCCTTCTTCAGCACCTTCCCCATGGTGTTCCTGGGAAGGGCATCCAGGAGTCGGATATCCTTGGGGCACTTCCAGCTGTGCAACTTCTCTTTGCAGAAGACTGCAACGGCTTGGCTGTCCAGGTTAAAACCCTGTTTGGGCACCACAGCGGCCACCACCTTTTCTCCCCACTTCTCGTCAGGTACCCCCACCACGCAGGATTCGCTCACCCCATCCATCCGGTTGATCACGACCTCGACCTCTTTTGGAGAGATGTTCTCACCCCCGGAGATGATGATGTGCTTGAGCCGGTCCGTCAGGGTATGGTAGCCCTCTTCATCCGTTCTCCCCAGGTCGCCGCTTCTGAACCAGCCGTCTACAAAGGCCTTGGCCGTTTCCTCGGGTTTCCGCCAGTATCCCGGCGTGACCGAAGGCCCCTTGAGCCATATTTCACCCACCTTGCCCGGCGCGACATCCTCGAGGGTTTCAGGATCCACGATTCTCACCTCTACGCCCGGCAGGGGCAACCCGATGGAGCCGGGCTTTCGAACACCCCTCAAGGGATTGGAGAAGTTCATCCCCGTCTCCGACATTCCTTCCCGCTCCACAGGCTCTTTGCCGAAACAGCTCCTCATTCTTTCAAAGTCTTTGGGCAGGAGCGGCGCGGACCCGGAAGCCCACAGCCGGACCCTGTCGAAGGAGAGCGCTTTTCCCTCCGCAAAGTCCATCATTCTCGTGTACATGGAAGGGACGGCCATGAAAATTGAGCAAACCGGATTTCCTGCGGAACCGGCCAGAAGAGGCACCACAATTTCGGGCGCGAAGGCATCCAGCAGGAGCACGTGAGACCCGGCCAGGAGGCAGGTATGCAAGGCAAAACACAGGCCGTGGACATGGAAGAGGGGAAGGGCGTGGCACAGGACGTCCGAGTCCCGGATCTCCCAGATGGTCATGATGTTTTTCGCATCGTGCACCAGGTTCCCGTGGGTCAAAACCGCCCCTTTGGGTTTGCCGGTAGTGCCGGAGGTGTAAATAATGACTGCGGGGTCATCGGCGTCGATTTGGGTTTCCGGCCGCTCGTCCGACGCCGCCCGAAAGAAATCCTGCTTCTCGTAAGGTAGGTTCGTATCGAAGACGGTTATCGACACCCCGGGGGCTGTTTCCCTGATCAGGGCCTCCTGCTCAGCTCCGGCAAGGATCAATTTCGGCGTCGCATCCTGAACAAAGTATTCCATCTCCGATTTTTTGAAGCCCGTGTTCAAGGGCACACTGATGGCCCCGATTTTCTGCAGGCCGAGGTGGGCGACCACGAAGAGAACCGATTTGGGAAAGAAGAGAATGACCCGATCCCCTTTTTCGACCCCCATGCGTCGAAAGGTGTCGGCCGTGCGATTGGCGTCTCGATCCAGCGTCTTGTAGGAGATTTCTGTTTCCGGTGAGCGTTTCCGATAGAAGGTGATGGCCGTCTTTTTCTGGAACCGCAGACAGGACGCCTCAAAGCATTGGCTCAACGTTGTGTGATCCATAGTCCCTCCCGATATTCACCACGGCCGCCCTCGATGTCTTCCTCAGGCCAGGCCCAGTTTTTTCATCCGCGAGTAGAGCGTGGTCCGCTTCATACCCAACAATTGGGCTGCGCCACCGGGGCCGCTGAGCTTTCCTCCAGTCTTCTGGAGTATGAAATTCAAGTACCTTCTAAACAGCTCATCCGCTGTCGGAGTGTCGAAAAACGGATCGGCCGGCAGCGCTTTCGACTCCCGGGGAAGCGTCAGTTCCACCCTTCCCTCTTTGGCCAAAAGAACCGCCCGTTCGATCACATTCTGCAATTCACGAACGTTTCCCGGCCAGTGATACCCGGTCAACGCTGCCTCGTCTTCCGGTGAGAGCTCCAGGCCGGGTCGCTTGTGCTTCCATGCGTAGTAGTTCAAAAAATGCCGGGCCAGGAGAACCATGTCTTGACCTCTTTCCCTCAAAGGCGGAATCGTGATCGGCACGACGTTGAGTCGGTAAAAGAGATCTTCCCGGAAACGACCGCTGCTCACCTCTTCTGCAAGGTTCCTATTCGTTGCCACCAGCAATCGAAAATCTGAAACCAGAGCGCGTGTACCTCCGATTCGAACAAAGGACTTATCTTGAATCACCCTCAGAAGCTTTGTTTGGACGAACCAAGGAGTTTCACCCACCTCATCGATAAACAGGGTCCCTTGATGGGCCAGTTCGATGCGACCTTGTTTCTGGCGGTCAGCGCCGGTAAAGGCCCCCTTTTCATGCCCGAAAAGCTCACTCTCCACCAGGGTTTCCGGTATGGTGGTGAGATCTACGACCACGAACGGTCCCCGTGACCGAGGGCTCATCTCGTGCAGCCTCTGAGCGAGGAGTCCTTTTCCCACGCCGGTTTCACCGAGGATCAGGATCGACGCCTCCGAATCGGCCACCCGCTCGGCCTGGCTCAGAAGTTCGATCATCCCTCGGTCTTGCGTGATGACCTGCTTGTCTTTTTCGCGCTCCATCGGTGCAAATCGCACAGCGGTCATGACCATCTTTTTCTCCATCAGGCGGCTGTACTCCCAGATGCGCTCGATGTAAGCGCCCATCTGCCTTGAGATTCTTTGGAGAACAGTGGGGTCGATGATGTCGAATCCGTCGCCGATGTAAGAATTCGTATGATACAGCACTCCTTGAACCCTGCCGCTGACCTCAAAGGGCAGACAGAGGGCGGTGCGCATGTCGAGGCCCAGGTCATCCTCCGAACCGGCTTCGCGCCTAGCCACTAGAGGCTTGTTGCGTCGGAAGGCCTGAGTGATCATTTTCAGGTTCGCGCGAAAACCCGGTTCCTTGACTTCTTCGGGCGAGAGGTTGTAGGTGGCGCGCAGTTCAGGATCTCGATCGGAGTTCGGATCCGGGAACCAGAACAGACCGCAACTCTCGGCCCCGTGAAACTTGGCCGAAACGGCCGCTACCCGGGACAGCAGTTCATCCAGGTTCGTACTGGGAATAAAATCCTCCATCATTTCCAATAAACGTTCGATCACCTCGACACGAACCCGGGCTGCCGGTTGACCTGCTTTTTCGCCGATGAGCACCTTGATCTCATCGGGGAAAAGCGACTCATCGCTTACCGATATCCCCGCCCGGGCCTTACAGGCAAGACTGGCGGCCTTGGCCCGGTCGCCGGCCTTAAGTTCAACCTGGGCCATCATGGCCCTGGTTTTGGCCAGTTCGACCGGGTTGCCGGAACGTTTCAAATAGCGCTCGCTGGTTTCAAGGTTCGAGCGGACAGCGGCCCATTCATCGGACCTGCTCATGGCCTCCTTGGCCAGGATTCGATGAGCCACACCTCGCAGGTGTATATTGGGGCCGGAGATGATTCGATCGATTTCCCTGTCAAAAGAAAAATAAGGAGCCTGCAGGCTGCTGCCAGACTGCTGGAATTCGTAGTACTGTTCCAGTATCCAGGGGAAGCTGTACTGGCGAACGGCGAAATCGGCCTCCGCCGCTTCGTTCACACTCTGGAACAGGATTCTTCTGGATTCCTCTATCCGACCCTCCAGAAAATGGAAGTAGGAAAGGCCGGCTTGCGCAAGCAGGAGCGAACGCGAATTTTGGATGCACCGGCTCTCCTCGTACGCCCCTTGAAGATGATGCAGGGCCTGGCGTTTTTTTCCCGCCATCAGCAGGGTGATGCCCAGGGCGGACCGGAAGAGGGCGGCCGGACTCGGCTCGGATTTCTTCCTGTAGCTGAGCCAGTTGTAATTAAAAATTCCAATGGCCTGGTTAAACAAGCCCAGGTAGGCCGCACAATAGCCGAAGGTATACGACAGGAAGGCACTGAACGGGCCGCGCTTCTTTGAATGGGCGGACAACATGGCCCGTTCGAAATGCTTGATCGCTTCTCTATACATCCCCTGGAGAAAATAGTAGAGGCCTACAAATTCGGCGGACTGGGCCAGGATGTCTTCATCGCCCAGTTCCTCCACCTCATCCAGGCCGGAAACCAGAGCGCTCAATGCGTCATCCAGGTTGTAACTGAAATAGGAGAACCTCCCCATGTACAGGTCTGCCAGTGCTCTGGACCGCCGGTCGCCCAATTCCTCGGCTGCATCCCGGGCGTCTCGCAGGAGTGTCGGCACCCCATCCAGGTTCCTGCCCAGCCTCAAGCGCAGATTGGACAGGTCCAGGACCGCGGAAACGAATAAGGCTTCAGCCTCCGGTTGACCCCTCAGCCGGGACAAACAGGAGACCGCCTCCTCGATGTGGTTGGATGCCGAGACAAAATCATTTTCCTGAATTGCTGTCTGGGCCAAGTCGTTTTCCAGAACTGCGGCCTCGTAGTCCCGCCCGGCCCTGCGAAGAAGACCGGACAGGGACGCCGGGTTGAGGCGTCCGCTCAGACCCAGTTGGTCGACTCGCTTCAGAAGCCTGGCCAGGAATTCCGGATTGCTGATCTCTTTTAATCTCGCTTTGATCCTCTCGGGCAGATCCCTGGACAGACAATAGGTGTCGGCTTCTGTTTCCTCCAGCCAGCCCAGTGCTTTTGCGGTGCGGATCAGTTGTAGAAAAGGCCCTGGCTTCAGAGGGACCAGTTCGCCGGCCACACGGATATGAACCGGCTGACCCAAGGCTTCAATGGCGGCCAGGAACTCCCACTGCTCCTGTGAGAATTTCGGCGTGTCCTGGGGCATGGGGGATCTCCTTATTGTCAGACACAGAATACGTCATTCCTGCGCCAGTGACCAACCCGATTGGCTAAATGTCGACATTCGTGTGCCGATATATAGTCAGGGGTGTTGACCCATGATGAACCCAAAATAATAATAAACGAAAAATCAATTAGATGCAACTATATCGCAAACTGGCTCATGTTTTGCTTCTTCAAGACCATAATGAAGCGATACCCCGGGCCGCGCTGCGGGAGGTCGGCGGACTTTATTCCCTTATTAACC
>JAFGPH010000561.1 GCA_016926135.1 Deltaproteobacteria bacterium | reverse complement strand
TTGAATCCCCTTCCACTGAAAAGCCCGGCCACCCTGGACAGAACCCCGGGCTGATTGTCCACCAGCATGGAGAGGATATGCTTCTTCGTATCGCCGTTAACCATGATCACCTTCCTGCACTGTTCGTTTTTCTAAGTTCGTGTCGTCGCAGCCGGCACCCGGACATGGACCTCTTCCTTGCCTTACGCCTTGAGCCTTTGGCCTTGCGCCGTCTTCACACCAGCAACATCTCCGTTATGGTCTTCCCCGAAGGCACCATGGGATAGACGCACTCCTCCTTCTCCACATGGAAATCCATGATGACCGTCCTCGGAATGGAGAGCCCCTCTCTCAGAACGGGCTCAACCTCCTCTGGCCTGGAGGCCCTCAGTCCCACCGCACCATAGGCCTCGGCCAGTTTCACGAAATCAGGGGCGTGGTCCATGCCCGTACAGGCATAACGGCGATCATAGAAGAGCTCCTGAAACTGGCGGACCATCCCCAGGTAGTGATTGTTCAGGATCACGATCTTGACCGGAAGCCCATACTGCACCGCGGTGGCCATTTCCTGAATGTTCATCTGGATGCTTCCGTCCCCTGCGATGTCCACCACCAACCTGTCGGGGCATGCGATCTGCGCCCCTATGGCCGCGGGGAAACCGAACCCCATGCATCCCAGCCCCCCCGAGGTAATAAAGCAATTGGGCCGGTCGAAGCTGAAATACTGGGCCGCCCACATCTGGTTCTGCCCGACCTCCGTAGTGATGATCGCCTCGCCCTTGCTCAGCTCACAGAGCTTTTCCACCACGAACTGTGGTTTGATGGTCTCTCCCTGGACGTAGTTCAGCGGCTTGGTCGCCTTCCACTTCTCGATCTGTTCCAGCCACGGTCGCGTCACCGCCTGGAGGTCTCCCAGATCTTCCCTTCCCAGCGCCTGGTTCAGCCTGTCCAGGGTAATCCTGCAATCCCCCACGATGGGAACCGTAACCGGGATGTTTTTGCGAATGGATGTGGGGTCAATGTCGATATGGATGATTCTGGCCTTGGGTGCGAACCCTTCAATCTTGCCCGTCACCCGGTCATCAAATCGCACACCCACGGCGATCAGGAGGTCGCATTCATAGGAGGACATGTTTGCACGGTAGGTCCCATGCATCCCGATCATCCCCAGCCACAGGGGGTCGGTTCCGGGATACCCCCCCAGCCCCATGAGGGTGCTTGCCACAGGGGAACCGATCTTTCGCGCAAAGGCCCTGAGTTCCTCGGAGGCCTTGGAGAGGATGACCCCCCCTCCCGCGAGGACCATGGGCCTTTTGCTCTCCTTGATGAGCTTGATCGCCTTGGGAAGTTGCTTGATGTTCGGCTCATACGTGGGATGGTAGGATTTCAAATTGAGATCCTTGATGGGCTTGTAGGCGACACTCCCCTGCGACACGTCCTTGGGAAGGTCCACGAGTACAGGGCCAGGCCTTCCCGACCGTGCAATGTAGAACGCCTCCTTAAGGATCGGGGCCAGGCTTTCAACGCTTTTCACCAGATAGTTGTGCTTCGTGCAGGGCCTGGTAATCCCCACGATGTCCACCTCCTGAAAGGCATCGTTGCCGATCAACTCGGTGGGCACCTGCCCCGTGAGAACCACCATGGGGATGGAGTCCATGAATGCGGAGGCGATCCCCGACACCGTGTTGGTTGCGCCGGGTCCGGATGTCACCAGACAGACGCCCACCTTCCCGGAGGCCCTTGCGTAGCCGTCTGCCGCGTGTACGGCACCCTGCTCGTGGCGGACCAGGATGTGGCGGATGGAGGTCTTCACCAGTTCGTCGTAAATATCCACCACAGCCCCTCCGGGGTAGCCGAAGACCACTTGGACCCCCTCTTCCTGCAGCACCTGCATGATGATTTGTGCACCTTTGAGTTTAATAGAAATCCCCCCTTTGCAAAAAAATCGAGTGATGGAGTATTGGAGTGATGGTCAAGACAAAGCCTTCTTCTTACCCAATACTCCAGCACTCCACCTCTCTATTTCTCCATTCTTCATCTTACTACCGCCCCTTCGCTTCCTGAGGAGACGCTTCGCGCATACCGGGCCATATAGCCGGAGGTGATCTTCGGCGCCGGGGCACTCCATTTCGAAAGCCGCGCCTTGATTTCCTCCTCGCTGAGCCGCAGGTCCATCTTACGGTTCGGGATGTCGATGACAATGGTGTCTCCGTTGCGCACGATGGCTATCGGCCCTCCCTCCATGGCCTCGGGCGAGACATGGCCGATCGACGCGCCGCGGGTGCCACCGGAAAAACGTCCGTCCGTGATGAGTGCCACGTGGGCGTCCAGACCCATTCCGGCGATGGCGGAAGTCGGTGTCAGCATCTCGCGCATGCCAGGGCCCCCTCTCGGCCCTTCGTAGCGGATGACCAGGACATCTCCCTTGTCCACCCTTCCGGCCATGATGGCCGCCGTAGCCTCATCCTCCGATTCGAAAACCCTCGCCGGCCCTTCATGGCGGAGCATCTCCTCGCAAACAGCGGATTGCTTGACCACACCCCCTGCCGGCGCCAGGTTTCCGAACAGGACCGCAATCCCGCCCTCGGGGCGATGGGGATTCTTCACCGGCCGGATGACCCGGGGATTGCGAACCGACGCGCCGGCAATGTTCTCCTCCACGCTCCTGGCGGTAACGGTCATGCAATCTCCGTGGATGAGGCCCGCGCCGAAAAGTTCCTTTAGCACTGCAGGGATTCCTCCCGCAAGGTCAAGGTCCTCCAAATGATCCTTCCCCGCCGGGCTCAGGGAACAGAGGTTGGGCGTGCGCTGGCTCACTTCGTTGATCTTCCTGAGATCCAGGGAAAGGCCCGACTCCAAGGCTATGGCCGTCAGATGGAGGACGGTGTTGGTGGAACAGCCCAGGGCCATGTCCACGGCCAGGGCATTCTGAAAGGCCGCTTCCGTCATGATCTGGCTGGGCGTGATTCCCTTCTCCACCAGGGTCATGATCTGCATGCCGCTCTGTTTGGCAAGCCGGATCCTGGCTGCCATGACTGCGGGGATCGTGCCATTCCCGGGCAGGGCCATGCCGATCGCCTCGGACAGGCAGTTCATGGAGTTGGCCGTGAACATGCCTGCACAGGACCCGCAGGTGGGGCACGCCTCATCCTCGATGGCGTTGAGGGTCTCCGTATCCATCTTCCCGGATCGCACGGCCCCCACGCACTCGAAGACCGTGATGAGATCGATCTTGCGGTCCGCGTCCCGGGGATCTCTTCCGGCGAGCATAGGCCCGCCGCTCACCACCACGGACGGGATGTTCAGTCGCGCGGCGGCCATGATCATTCCCGGGACGATCTTGTCGCAGTTGGGTACCAGCGCGAGGCCGTCGAAGGCATGGGCCATGGCCATCGCCTCCACCGAGTCGGCGATGAGTTCCCGGCTTCCCAGCGAATACTTCATGCCCTCGTGGTTCATGGCAATGCCATCGCACACGCCGATGGTACAGAAGACCACCGGCAGCCCTCCGGCCATGTAGACGCCCGCCTTCACGGCCTCCACGATCCGGTCGAGGTGCACGTGACCGGGGATGATTTCGCTGGCCGAGCTGGCAATCCCGATCAGGGGCCTATCGAGTTCCCTGTCCGTGTAGCCCATGGCCTTGAAGAGGGACCGGTGCGGGGCACGCTCAATCCCTTTCTTTACAGTGTCGCTTCTCATACTCATTTCCCTCCTCAGAGCCTCAAAAGGAACCCTGTGCCTGAATGAATTTTACGAGACCGCCCGCCTGGATCATCTGCCGCATGAACTCCGGTATGGGCTTGGCCAAAACACGAACAACCTCTTCCACATCCTTGATCTCGCCCGACTCCAGATCCACCAGGATACGGGCCCCCTCCGAAAAGGCATCGGCCGCCTCTTCACATTCCAGTATGGGCAGGCCGATGTTGAAGGCATTCCGGTAAAAGATCCTGGCAAAGCTTCCGGCCACCACCACGCTCACCCCGGCCGCCTTGATCGCCAGGGGGGCGTGTTCCCTGGAGGAACCGCAACCGAAGTTGGTTCCCGCCACGAGGATATCCCCGGGACGGACTCCCTCCCCGAAATCCGGCCGCAGGTCGATAAAGCAATTTTTTGCCAGAAGGTCCTTGTCCGACACGTTCAGGAACCTAGCCGGGATGATGACATCCGTGTCGATGTTGTCCCCGAACTTCCACACCCTTCCTTCGAATCGCGTGCTCATAAGTCTCTCACCTCATCCGGTCCCCCGATCCGGCCCAGCACCGCCGAGGCAGCCGCCACAGCCGGGCTTGCCAGGTAGACCTCGCTCCCCACATGGCCCATGCGGCCCAAGAAATTCCTGTTCGTCGTGGAAAGGGCCTTCTCTCCCTGGGCCAGGATGCCGAGATGCCCTCCCAGGCAGGGTCCGCACGAGGGAGGGCCCACCACGGCCCCGGCCTTCACAAGGGTCTCCAGGATCCCCTCCCGGAGGGCCTGCAGGTAAACCAGCGAAGACCCGGGGAGTATAATGAGCCGGGTGCCTCTGGCCGCCTTTTTCTCTTTCAGCACATGGGAAGCGATCCTGAGATCCTCCAGGCGGCCGTTCGTGCAGGACCCGATGAAGACCTGGTCAAGCGGAACGTGTCCGACCCGGGAAAGGGGTCTTACGTTGTCCGGGGAATGGGGGAACGCGACCTGGGGTTCGATCCCGGAAACATCGATCTTCAGGATCCTCTCATACGCGGCGGCCTCGTCACTCCTCAACGCAACGGGCCTCCGGGAAGATTTCTCGCCCACGTAGGCGAAGGTAACTTCGTCCGCCTCCATGATACCGTTCTTGGCGCCCGCCTCCACCGCCATGTTGGCCATAGTCAGACGCTGGTCCATGGAGAGGCCCCGGATCACCCCCCCTGAGAACTCCAGGGACTTGTAGTTCGCCCCGTCCACACCCAGCAATCCCAGGGTGTAAAGGATGAGGTCCTTTCCCCCCACCCAAGGCATGAGGCCACCCTCGTATTCGACCCGGATGCTGGGGGGGACCTTCAGCCAGGTCCTGCCCGTGGCCATGACGACCCCCAGGTCCGTGCTGCCCACACCGGTGGAAAACGCCCCCAGGGCACCATAGGTGCAGGTGTGGCTGTCCGCGCCGATCACCAGGTCGCCAGGCAGGACCAGTCCCTTCTCGGGAAGGATGACGTGTTCCACCCCTCCCTCGCCCGGTTCGTAGTAGTGCAGGATGCCCTGGGCTGCGGCGAAGTCCTTCATGATCTTTGCCTGCTGGGCCGAAGCGATATCCTTGTTGGGCACGAAATGGTCGGCCACGAGGGCGACCCTTTCGGGGTCGAAGACCTTCTCTCTCCCTGTCTCTTGGAACACGCGGATCGCGAGCGGCGCGGTGATGTCGTTGGCCAGGGCCAGGTCTACCCGGACCTTGATCATGTCCCCCGGGCCGACCGCGTCCTCTCCGGCGTGGGCGGCCAGGATTTTCTCCGTGATTGTCATGGGTCTAGACATTTTTCATTTCTCGTTTCTCATGGATCATTGGAGCAACAAGAATTGGGGCAGCGGAGAAGTGGAGTATTGGATTCCTGGGGTTTGTCTCAGCCCTTGACTCCAGTTCCCCATCTCTACGCCACTCCATGCCCCTCACAGGCTCCTCTCATCCAGCGCCAGGGACGGGTTGTTCTTCAGGTACTCCAGCCGGTTCAGGCCGTTGATGTAGGCCTTGGCGCTCGCGATGAAGATGTCCGGGTCCGCCCCCTTGCCCAGGGCCACGCGACCGTTCTCCTGGAGACGGACCATCACCTCACCCTGGGCGTCGGTGCCGCCGCTGATGGCGTTGATCGAAAAGCGCACCAGCCTGGCGCGGGTGCCTGTCATCTTGGTGATGGTATTGAAGGTCGCGTCAATGGGTCCGACCCCGAAGCCGGCCCCTTGCGTCTCCTTGCCGTCGATCTTGAGTTTCACCGTTGCCGTGGGCACCGCCACCGTGCCGGTCACAACGGTCAGGTAATCCAGTTCGTATTTGTCCGGGACACGAAGGATTTCCTCAGCGACCAGCACCTCGATATCTTCGTCCAGGATCTCCTTGCGCTTGTCCGCCAATTCCTTGAATTTCTCGAAGAGGCGGTTGACATCCTCCTCCCCCAGTTCATAACCCAACGCGGCCAGCCTCTTCCTGAAGGCGTGCCGTCCGGAGTGCTTGCCGAGTACGAGCCGGTTGGTGGAAAGCCCTACGGTCTCGGGCTCCATGATCTCGTAGGTCATCCTGTGCTTCAGCACCCCATCCTGGTGGATGCCCGCCTCATGGGCAAAGGCATTGGCCCCCACGATCGCCTTGTTGGGCTGGACCACGATCCCCGTCACCATGCTCACAAGCCTGCTGGTGGGATGGATCTCCCTGGTTCGGATACCGGTGGTGAGCCCCATGCGCTCCTTTCGCGTGTAAAGGGTCATGACCACCTCCTCCAGGGAGGTGTTCCCGGCCCTCTCGCCGATCCCGTTGATGGTCACCTCGGCCTGGCGCGCACCGGCCCGCAGGCCGGCAACGGTGTTGGCGGTGGCCAGTCCCAGATCGTTGTGGCAGTGCACACTCAGGATCGCCTTGTCGATCCCCGGGGTGTGTTCCCGAACATAGGAAATCATCTGCCCGAATTCGTCCGGAACCGTATACCCCACCGTGTCTGGCAGGTTCACCGTACTGGCCCCCGCCTCAATGGCGGCCCCGAAGATGCGGCAGAGGAAGTTCGGGTCGCTCCTGGAGCCGTCTTCGGCTGAGAATTCCACATTGTCGGTGAACCCCCTGGCGTATCGGACCGCG
>JAFGPH010000560.1 GCA_016926135.1 Deltaproteobacteria bacterium | reverse complement strand
TTGCCAGGTCTCCCGTGTGGAACCAGAGGTTGCGGTAGGTATCGAGTGTCTTGTCGGGCATGTTGTAGTACTCGAGCATCATGGTGAAGGGCTCTTTGGGGCGGAAGACGATCTCTCCGGGAACCCCTGGTGGGACCTCCCGGTCTTCATCATCAAAGAGTTTGATCTCATAGATCGGGAGGGGTTTTCCGCAGGAGCCCGGTCTCCGGTCATAGAGCGTCGTGTGGACCGGAATACCGATCTCGGTCATGCCGAACCCCTCCATGCATTTCAATCCGAATCTCTTCTCGAAGCGGTCCATGACCGCCTGGGGACATCCGGCGCCAAAGGCGATCTTGATCGGGTTGTCGATGTCATCGGGCCTTTCGGGTTGCTTTTCGAGGATGGGGATTACGGCCCCCAGGTAGTTGAACTGGGTCGCCTGGTACTTGTGGATCTCCCCCCAGAAGCGGCTGGCGCTGAACTTGTCCGAGAGGACCATCTGGCCTTCCGCAAGCAGGGCCGTTATCGTGGTGAGGCACTGCCCGTTCATGTGATAGAGGGGCAGAAAGGTATAGAAGATGTCGTCTTTGTCCCCCTCGCGGAGGGGGAGCAGTTGCTCGGCCACCACGATCCAGAACTTGTGAGGGCCCAGGGCACCCTTTGAAAGACCTGTGGTTCCCGACGTATAGATGAT
Organism: Deltaproteobacteria bacterium; assembly: GCA_016926135.1. The sequence goes on along the minus strand of JAFGPH010000560.1, from coordinate 7,248 downwards.
GTTCTGGGGGTCATGGGGATAGATCTTGATGTCGACGGGTGTCTCCGGGGCATCAAAAAATTCCTCGAAGCTTATCATGGGGATTTTATAACCCGCTGCTTCCTCTTCGGTGAGGCCCCCCAGCACGACGACCTTTTTGAGCTTCTTGAGGTCGTCCTCAATCAGTTTCAGGCGGTCCAGCCATTCGTGGTCAAGAAACAGTATTTTTGAATCGGACTGGTCAACGAGGTGGCGCAGGAACTCCCCCTTGTAGGATGTGTTGATAGGCACTTCCACGGCCCCCATCTTTGCCGAGCCCCACCAGATAAACACGTACTCAGGGCAGTTGGGGAGCATAATGCTGATCTTGTCTCCCTTTTCTACTCCCTGTTGCAGGAACGCGTTTGCGCATCGGTTGGCATAGCGGTCCATTTCGCTATAGGTGAAGGACTGCTCCTTGAAGCGAAGGAAAACCCTGTCGCCGTTTCTTTTGGCCCTGTCCTCGATCAGTTCCCCGAGGACATAGGGTGTCTTATCTTTTGACATTATGATACCTCCCTGTGGCGTGGCAGCATCCCGACAGGATGTCAGCTCTGCCTGTGAATTCAACCTGCGACCGTTCCGTCTCACAATAAGCGGTACTGCCTGAGCCTCACGCCGGGGGCTGTCTTCAGTCCTCCGGTCTTGAGCCTATTATTTGTCCAAGATGTAAACAACCCCTCTATTGCCGTCCACCCAGATCTTGTCGCCTGTCTTGATTTTCTGTGTGGCCTCAACAGTCCCGGAAACACAGGGAATGCCGAATTCCCTGGCCATGATAACAGGATGAGACAGGGCACCGCCCCCATCGGTTACAAGACCTTTGATAATCCCGAAGACCACCATCCAGGCCGTAGACGTGCCCGGCGCAACAAGGATCTCACCGGGCTGGAGTTCTGAAATGTTATCAACGTTCATGATGACCCTTGCGATGCCCTGGAAGGATCCCGGGGCCGAGGAGGCCCCATACAGGTCTGCCTTCAGTTCCTTCCTCACTATAGGAACCTGTGTGGAAACGAGAAGGGTGGGATCGCTCCGGACCACCTTCTCGGCCTGTTCTATGTCGCCAAAGAAGGGGGCTGGTTCGATCTTCATGTTCTCTTCCCAGACCTTCTTGCGCCGCTCCACATAGGGTCGGAGATTGATCCTCCTCATGGGTACAGCGGCCTTGCGGATCTCGTTGGGATGGAGAAAGTAGACGTCCTCGGCGTCGTCAATAGTTCCGGCCTGGGAGAACCTCCTGCCGAACTCCTGAAGAATCCATCGTCCCATGGCTCCCACATAGCAGTCGCAGTAATAGCCATGATCCTCACTCCAGTAACCGGATTTCTGCGCGGCCTTTACGAGGAGTGAAAAGGCCGGTCTCTGGGCCTCGGGCACCTTGGAAAGTATTTCCTTTTCAGCCTGCTCCCGGTCTCTGATCACGCGTTCTCTTTCTACATCGAATTTAAAGACAGGTTCGGACATAAGGAGTCTTATCCTGCCCATGGGCACACTGGGTTTCTCGAGCCACACCGGGCTGTCGTAGGCGTGGGCCCGGTCGGCGCGCCACCCGTGCTCCAGCAGGAATTCGTGATAGAGGCTGTTCCACTTTCTTCCCGCCTCTGTGGTATCGAGTTTGTCGATTAAGACATCGTCTTCCGTTGTCTTAAATGTCTCCTCCAAGCCGAGTTCTATGGCCTTTCGGCCGAGCTGCCACATCATTCGGCCTATTTTCATGTCCTGATTCTCAAACCCGGACATGACCTTGTGAAAATTCGGGTCAATCGACGGTTCCTCCCCGAAGAGGGTTCGCCACATCTCCTGGAGGAGGCCCACGATATAAAAGGAGGCCATCAGCATAAAGAAGTGTATATATGCTTCCCTGCGGTTGATGACATAGACAAAATCGAGGAAAAAGGTGAGAAGCTCAGAGTTACTCAGCTTTTGTATGTCGCTCCACTCCTTGAGACCCCGTGAATCCTTGGCCTCCTTGTACATCTTGAGCAGTTCCGCTTTGTAGGGATCCCACACGCCGTCAAAATTTTCAAGAAAAGGCTTGATTCTCTCTCTGAAGATAGGTTCCCGTTCTTTGGCCTCTTCAGGGGTCGTACGAATCGCCGTAATGTATGGATAGCCGGTTACAAATCGAGAATCCCATCCAAGGGTACTGGGCAGGTGGAGGTCATCCGCAGCCTGCCTGATCGCGGCATAGTACCAGTACCAGCCGATGCCCATGTAGGCAGGTTTCATGGGCGGCCTGCCGTGGACCACATCACACAAAAGGACGCCATATTCTTTGGGATCTTTTTCGTCGTCAAACTCGTAAAAGCTCAGATCGTATGCATCGTGTAACATAAGCTCCCCCCTTCTCAAGTTGTTTGCCCTGTGGACTTTCCGCCATAACCGAAAAGCATACTCCATCAACAATTGCTGTGAAGCTTTCCCCAACAAGCCTTTGCCATGCGGCGCTCCCGGACGCCTTTTTAGACGGCACGGGGAAAGCGGGCACTCCCCCATGACGGTCTACGTGAAGTTCAACATGCCTACCATCAGATCGAGGACCTGGTCGACCGGTTCCTGCTTTGAAATAACAACCGGACGCGTCTGTAGCAGAACGATGTTGGGAAAGGGCCGGTCTTGAACCACGGCCCACTCTATGTCTTGAGGCAGACCAAAGTGGCACTCCAGTCTGTTCGCCAGTCTGGCTATCTCCTTCAACTCTTCGTCCTCCAGGCAAAAGGAGCAGGCCATATCGGACGAGAGCTCGGTATCGCGTATGCCACAATCCAGGCAGATCGTGGCCTTTTCCTTTTTGCCAAGAGTCCTTTCGCGGATTTCAAGCGTTTCTTTGTCGACGACCCAACGGTCAGGCATAAGCTCACCGCTTACGACACTCTCTCCAAGGCCCCAGTTCGCCTCCACGATGATCTTGGAGGTGTCACCCGTATTGGGATCTGCACTGAAGGCAATGCCCGCAGACCGCGCCTGGACCATTGCCAGTACGGCAACTCCGATGGGCTCGTTGCCGAGGGGCATGTCCTTCTTGAGGCGGAAGGCCAGGGAACGCTCGTTGAAGGTGCTCGCCCAGACTTTTCTCGTCTTGTCAAGCAGGTCATTTTGGCCTTTCACGTTGAGATAGGTCTCATATTGGCCGGGATGGCTCACGGTACCTGCGGATCGGGTTGACACCGCCACATCCAGGGCACGGGTCCGGTTGCACAGTTCACTATAATAGGAAAGGAGCATGTCAGCCATCTCGGGGGGCAGGGGCTTGGATTCTACGGCCTTTCTCATGGCCCGGCTCAGCGCACGGATACCTTCAACATCTTCCGCTGCGGGCCTGTGGGTCTTCAAAAGGCGCCTGATCTCTTCCGCGGCCCCGGTGCGTTCCATAAACAGGCCATAGGCATCCACAGACAGGCAGAACCCCTTTGGAACAGGCAGTCCAGCCTTTGCGATCTCCCCCAGGTTGGCACACTTTTTTCCTACCAGGTCGTTGTCTTCCTGACCCAGATCCTCCAGCCAATAGATCCATTTTTCAGCCATTGCTCCCTCCTACCACGTTTTTGGGGTGTTCATTCTCTTTAGCGTCTTGAAACGCCGGGAATAAGGTCCTTTCCCTCCTGATAGCTGAAGGAAAGGCCACCACAGGTCTCTTCACGCGGACCTCCGCTCCCCGGGCGATTGCCTGAAGATCACATCAAAGGCATCTACCATGGCCTGTGCAAATTCGATGTCCTCAAGGTTACATGGGACCTCCACGATCTCTACCTTCGGGTCAAGGCCCTGCCTGAGGGCATCAACGAAAACGCGGTCACCATCGGGGTCGTAAAGGACCATGCCCTCGCGGTCTATGGCGGACCAGCCCTTGAGCGGTACAAAAAATTTCACGGGCCCCTTTGCCCTGTTGAGTTTATCCCGGTAAAAAGTCGCCGCATAGGTCAATTCATCGGCATTGAAGCGGGTCATGGACCTCATTTCGTCCATTTTCATGATGCGGGGCCTCGATGCGTATCTTTCCCGGTTCTTCCGCGTCACACCGCAACCGGTGAGGTTCACGGTGCTTGGCGCAATGATCTGGGGGATACCCCTTTCGGCGGCTGCATCGAGTCTTGCCATACCCGCCGGTCTGTTTCCCTGGTAAATCTCCTCGATCAGGCCGGCCGGCACGATATCTATGACCCCATCGAAGAAGCCCTGGGAGATGAGTCGGTCCATGGCCCTTTCGCTGATCCCCTGGGCATGAAAGGGGTACACATGGTAGCCCTTGGCCTCCAGCAATTCCTCCACTTGCTGGGCACATTTGGGACAAAAACCGATCTCAGTAATAGCTACAGACGGGTAGGGCAGGGTCAGGGACCAATGGGGATGGCTTTCTTCCACCATACCCGAAATGACTCCTGCCACCTGTGAAATGGCATTGGTCAAGAGATCGTTGAGCCCTGTAAACTCCATGATCACCTGCATCACAAGGACGTCCATGGCGTTAAACCATTCTCCCACATAGGCGGGCATGGCCGCAGATGTCGCAATGACCTTGGGTATGCCGAAAGGAAGTTGACTCATGATTCGCGATCCAATGAGCGCCATCGAGGCCCCACCGAGGGCCACCGCACCATCGACCTCATGTCGTTCCAGGAGATCGAGGATCTTCATTTGGGCTCCTGCAACCATCACCTCTACCTTGGCAAATCTATCGCGAGAGGCCCAGAAGTCCCCCGTGTCCATCCCCATCAGCCCCGCGATCTCCCGGGCCGTAATGTCCGCTTGAACGGTAGGCTCGCCGCCCATACCCATGTCCATAAGGACGGCCCTGTGCCCCCGTGCGGAAATTTTGTCCTTCAGAAACTGTAACTGCTCTCCTTTGGTATCGAGGGTTCCCAAAACCACAATTGTCTTCGACATAGTCTGTCGCCTCACCTGTCCTAAAGGGTGCCTGCTATTGCGATACCCGACCCTGAAAGTACATCTGCGTTACCGCAGCTGCTGCAGCGATAGCAGCAATCTTCTTCTTGCCTTCCTGAAAATGGGACAGCTTTTCCTCCAAGGGCGTCTCCCTCTCCGTGATTTTTTTCATGTCATCGAGGAGGGTGACTTCCCTGTCAATAAAATGGGTTCCCAGGTCACCCTTGAGGAAACGGGCATTTTCCATGACCGCCTTGTGAAAGGGGATGTTGTTTCTGGGCCCGACGATGATGTATTCGTAGAGGGCCCGCTGCATTCTCGCGATAGCCTCATGTCTGTCTCGCCCCCAGACGATGAGTTTGGAGATCATGGGGTCGTAGAAGGGCGGGATGGCATAGGAGGTATACACGCCGCTGTCCACACGGATGCCGGTCCCTCCCGGGGCGTGATAGCTCAGGATCTTTCCGGGGGTGGGCTCAAAGTCGTTCAAGGGGTCTTCGGCATTGATTCGGCATTCGATGGCGCTGCCCTGTATCCGGATATCCTTCTGTTTGAGGGCGAGGGGGAGACCCGAGGCGACACATATCTGCTCTTTGACGATGTCCACACCGGTGACCATCTCGGTGACGGGATGTTCCACCTGGACCCGGGCGTTCACCTCCAGGAAGTAGAACTTTCCTTCAGAGAAGAGAAATTCCACCGTTCCCGCCCCTTCATAGCCGACCCATCGGGCGGCATTGGCGGCTTTCTCGCCCATCTCCTCGCGGAGTTCCGGGGTAAGGGCCGGTGAGGGGGATTCCTCGATGAGTTTCTGGTGCCTTCGCTGGATGGAGCACTCTCGTTCCCCTAAATGGACCACATTCCCTTGGGAGTCTCCCAGGATCTGGAACTCGATATGGCGGGGATTGGTCAAGTACTTCTCGATGTAGACATCACAAAGACCGAAGGTGGTCACCGCAATGGCCTGGGTGGATGCCAGGGCCTTGGCCAATTCTCCTTCATTGGCCACGATGGTCATGCCGATCCCCCCACCGCCTCCGGAGGGCTTGATGATGACGGGATAGCCGATCTCTCCGGCGATCTCTCTTGCCTGTGGAAATTCCGCCACGCATTCATCGGTCCCGGGTACCACGGGGACACCTGCCTTGATCATTTCACGTCGGGCCGTTACCTTATCCCCCATGAGGGTAAGGACCCTGCTGGAAGGGCCGATGAACTTGATGCCTTCCTGTTCACAGGCCGCAGCAAACTTCGGGTTTTCGGCAAGGAAGCCATAGCCGGGGTGGATCGCATCGGCACCGCTCTCCTTTGCCAGGCGAATCACTTTTTCAATGTTGAGATAACTCAAGACGGCAGGGGGAGGGCCGATCAGGTATGCCTCATCGGCGTATTTGGCAAAGAGGGCGTCCTTGTCCGCCTCGGAATAGACGGCAACGGAGGTTATGCCCATTTCCCGGCAGGCCCGCATGACGCGGACGGCGATTTCTCCACGGTTCGCGATAAGAATTTTTTTTATCATTTTATTGCACCACCATCAGGACATCCTTGGGCTGCACGATCTCCCCGACCTGGGCAAGGATCTCTTTTATCGTGCCGCCCTGAGGTGCATTGACCTGTCGTCTCATCTTCATGGCTTCGATCATGGCCAAAAGATCACCGGCACTGACCGTGTCCCCCACCTTGACTTCTACGGAAAGAACCAGTCCCGCCATGCCCGCAACCACTGCGCCTGCCGGCATCTCCTTTTCTTTTTTCGTTTCCTTGGGTGACCGCACCTTCTCCGCTTGGGCAGTGGCCTCGGCGCCTTCTTCCCCATCCCAGGCCGGTGAGATCTTCACGTTGAAGGCCTCTCCGTCCACCTCCACGTTAAATTCCGTGGGGAACGCTGCAGGGACACTTAGGGGGGTGGCGGGTTTGGTAACGGGCTGTTTGGTATCCTTCTTGGCCTCACCGCGCTTGAGGGGCTGGCCGGGAATCAGGATCTTGAGGAGGAGTTCGTCGTCGGAGAGGTCGGGGCCGACTTCTTTCCGGAGTTCCTCAACGGATTTCAGGTAGTTATCTGGTTGCCAGTTGGCAAACTGCTTGGCCATGGGTTGGCTCATGATCTTATCCCTGAGGTTCCCATCTATGGGACCCACAGGCTCTCCATAGCACCCCACGACGTACTTGACGGCCTCATCAGTAAACTGCTTATACCTTTCACCGGAAAGGACATTCTCCATGGCCTGGGCCCCTACGATCTGGGAATAGGGGGTGGCCATGACGGGATAGCCAAAGTCCTTGCGGACCAGAACGACTTCCTCCAGGATCTCATTGAGTCGGTCGACCATCCCCACCTCCTTT
>JAFGPH010000559.1 GCA_016926135.1 Deltaproteobacteria bacterium | reverse complement strand
TGGGTGATCACCAGCCCGTCCAGATCCCGGGGATTCACGCCGAGGCTCTCCAGCCGCCGGATCACCTCGCGGCAACTCAGCCCCGCATCCACAAGTATCCGTGCGCGCCCCGTCTCCACATAGCAGGCGTTCCCCCCGCTTCCTGAGGCCAACACCGAAAAACGCATCCAGCATCCTCTCTATCCGAGGCCGCTGTGCCCGAAGCCCCCTTCCCCCCTGCAGGTCGAATCCAGGTCTTCGACTTCGATCACCTCGGCCTTCCAGATTCTGCTGATGACCATCTGGGCAATGCGATCGCCCCTATTGATCTCAAAGGGGCGATCTCCCCAGTTAATGACGATCAGCCCCACCTCGCCCCTGTAGTCGGAGTCGATGGTGCCGGGAGAATTCACCATTCCGATACCGTGCTTGAGAGCCAGACCGCTTCGCGGCCTTATCTGGGCCTCATACCCGCTCGGCAGGGAAACGGCCAGCCCCGTGGGGATGAACCTGATCTCCCCCTGGTTCAAGACCACTCTTCCCCTCACAGCGGCACGGAGATCCATACCCGACGACCCCGGTGTCTCATAAGTGGGCAGGGGGATATCTTCATGCCCGGGAAGTCGCCTGACCTTCAATTCGACCCCTCGCGGCCCCTCGCTAACTGGATGGGTCCGGACTTCGGCCATAAACAAAACCCGATTCTGTGTGCCGGCAACGGACAAAAATCAGTTGCGGCTCTGTGAGACCACCCCCCCCCACGGCCCTCGTCATTATAGAACGCCACCGCTCAAAGGGCCTTGGGGGGGCTCACAGGGCCGCAACCTCAGGAGAACTGCAGGCACCCCATATCCAGTTCCTCCCTCTCAAAGGGTCCGAGCGTTACCAGGGAAACACTTCCTTCCCGAAAAGACTCCTGTGCCACAGCCACCACCTCATCCAGGTTCACACCCTCGACCAGGGAGATCACTTCGTCGTAGTCCACGTATCTCCCGAAGACATATTCGTTCTTGGCGAGGCGCATCATCCTGGCGTCCGTGCTCTCTCCACTCAGAAGGATGCTTCCCACGAGGTGCTCTTTGGTCGCCTTCAGCTCTGATTCGGATATTTCCCCGTTCTGGATCTTTCGGATCTCCTTCCGGATGATCTCCAGGGTTTCGTTCACATGGGGCCGGTCGGTGGCCAGGTAGACGCCCAGGAGCCCCGCATCGATGTAGGATGACAGGAACGAGTAAACGGAATAGGCGAGCCCTCGCCTTTCCCTGATTTCCTGAAAGAGCCGGGAACTCATGTTTCCCCCCAGGATCGTATTGAGCACTGCGCCTGCGAACCGCAGGTCGCTCGTCAGGTGAGGCGCCTTCCCCCCCAGGCAGACGTGAACCTGCTCCAAATCCTTGTAATGACAGGATATCCCCCCATAGCTGTCCGGTCGGCTTCGCGGGGGCTCTGCGCTCAGGGGCCGGAGAGACTCGAAGAGCGGTTCCAGGCAGTCCACGAGTTCCTGGTGCTCGATATTTCCTGCGGCCACGAGGAGAATCCTCTCCGGGACACAGAACCTCTCAAAATGACGGAGAAGATTCTCTCTGTGAATGGCGGAGACCGTAACGGGCGTACCCAGCACCGGCATGCCCAGGGGATGGTTCATCCAGTGGAGGACATTGAAAAGTACGTGGATATGCTCATCGGGCGTGTCCTCCAGCATATTGATCTCCTGAAGGATCACCTGACGCTCCCTGTCCATTTCCTCGGGGTCGAAGACAGAATGAAGAAAGATGTCGGAAAGGATTTCTATGAGGTTGCCGAAGTGCTTGTCCAGGACCCTGGAGTGAAAGCAGGTGTACTCGGTGCTCGTAAAGGCGTTGGAAAGCCCTCCAATGGCGTCCAGTTCCCTGGCGATCTGGTCACTGGTGCGAGTCCCGGTTCCCTTGAAGATCATATGCTCGATGAAGTGGGAAATGCCGTTTTCCTTCTCCCCTTCATCCCGGGAACCCACACCTATCCAGATTCCGAGGGAGACCGAGCGAAAATGATCCAGCCTCTCCGAGAGGATCCTGACACCGTTCTGGAGGACGCTCTTATCAACCATCGCTAAGGGACTGACCGAGGGCAGCCTTCCGGGAAAGGGCAATTCGTCCGTTCTTGTCAATTTCGAGCACCTTCACCAGGACCTCGTCGCCCTCCTTGAGCACATCGGTCACCTTATTCACCCGTTCCCTGTCCAACTGGGAGATATGAACGAGACCGTCCGTGCCGGGAAAGATCTCCACAAAGGCGCCAAAATCCATGATCTTCCTAACCTTCCCCATGTAGAGCTTCCCGACCTCCGCTTCCTGGACGATCCTGCCGATCATATCGGCCGCCTCCTTGGCAAATCGACCGTCGGGGGATGCGATCACGACCCGGCCCTGGTCGTCCACCTCGATCTTGGACTCCGTCGTGGCGCTGATCTCCCGGATCACCTTTCCTCCCGGCCCGATGAGCAGTCTCACCTTTTCGGGTCTGATGTGAATCGTTGTGATCACCGGCGCATACTGAGAAACCCTGCTCCTGTGCTTAGAGATCGCCTCGTTCATCTTCTCCAGGATGAAGACTCTTGCCCTCCTCGCCTGTTCCAGGGCCGCCTGCATTACCTCTCTGGTCACACCTTCGATCTTGATATCCATCTGCAGGGCCGTGACCCCGTCCCGGGTTCCCGTCACCTTGAAATCCATATCCCCGTAATGGTCTTCATCCCCTATGATGTCCGTGAGGACTGCCGTCTTGGTGCCATCGCTGACCAGACCCATGGCCACACCGGCTATGGCCTCTTTGACCGGCACTCCCGCGTCCATGAGGGATAGAGACCCTCCGCAAACACTCGCCATGGATGAGGAACCGTTCGATTCCAGGATCTCCGAGACCACGCGGATGGTGTACTGGAACTCCTCCTTGGGAGGAACCACTGGCAGAAGGGCCCGACGGGCGAGGGCGCCGTGTCCGATCTCCCGCCTTCCCGGTCCGCCCAGCCTCTTCGCCTCCCCGACCGAGTAAGGCGGGAAGTTGTAATGGAGAATGAAGTGTCTGAACCTGTTTCCGTATATGCTCTCTATCCTCTGTTCATCCATCTCCGCTCCCAGGGTCGTCAGGACAAGGGCCTGGGTCTCTCCCCGGGTGAAGAGGGCCGATCCGTGAACCCTGGGCAGGATTCCCACGTCGCACTTGATGGGCCTCACTTCATGAAATTCCCGTCCGTCAATCCGCCGACCTTCCTCCAGGATCATGCTGCGGACCATCTTTCTCTCCAGATCGAAGAGGATCTCGCCGATCTGTGCCATCTCTCGCTCTTGCGCGCCGGAGACCGCCTCCTGGACCTTGACCGAAACATCCTCCCTTTTCGTCTGGCGCAGCTTCTTGTCCTTCGTTTGAATCACTTCCTGGAACAGGGGGGTGGCGATCTGAATAACCCTCGCCTCGAAATCCGCATCCCTCACTGCCCCGGGGATGTCCCTTTTGGGTTTCCCCGCTTCCCGACGAATCTCTTCCTGCATGTCCAGGAGGGGTTGAAGAGCCTCGTGACCGCAGAAGATCGCGTCGGTCATCTCGGTCTCGGACACGAATCGCGCCCCGCCCTCCACCATGACCACGGCGGAGCGGCTTCCGGCTACGATCAGGTTGATGTCGCTCTCCACCTGTTCTGCAAGGGTCGGATTGATCACGAATTTCCCCCCTACCCTGCCTACCCGAACCGCCGCGATGGGCCCCTGGAAGGGAATATCCGACACCTCCAGGGCCGTGGATGCACCGATGAGGGCGAGAATATCGGCTTCGTTCTCCTTGTCCGTGGAGAGCACAGTGGCGATGATCTGGGTTTCGTAATAGTAGTTGTCCGGGAAAAGGGGTCGTAGCGGCCTGTCGATCAGACGAGCCACCAGGGTCTCCCTTTCGCTGGGCCGGCCCATATCCCGCCGAAAGAAGTTTCCGGGAATCATTCCCCCTGCATAGGACATCTCCTGATACTCCACGGTGAGGGGAAGGAAGTCCACGCCTTCGCGGACCTGGCTGGTTCCCACCACGGTCACAAGAACCACAGTCTCACCCATGGTGACGACTGCCGCACCGCTGGCCTGCCTGGCAATACGTCCGGTTTCAACGTGCAGGGATCGACCATTGATCTCTCTTGAGCAAGCTTTAATCATTGACTCATCCATCCTTTCTGCTACTTCCTTAGGCCGAGTTCCTTGATGATGTTCTGGTACCGCTTCATATCGGTTTTCCTCAAATAGTTCAGGAGCCTTCTCCTCTGGCCGACCAATTTGAGCAGCCCTCTACGAGAATGATGGTCCTTCTTGTGGATCTTAAAGTGATCCGTGAGATAGTTGATTCGATTGCTCAGAATGGCAACCTGAACCTCAGGAGAACCCGTATCCTTCTCATGAAGCTTGAAACGGTCAATAATCTGTTTCTTGGTGTCTGGACTCAGAACCACGTTACTCCCTCCTTCCGAAATGGTTTACTCTTCCTTCACACATTTCAACGCACTCTTGATTCCCTCTTCCCCAGTGCCTTGGCCTATTGAAAGACCGCTGCATGGAGCGGCCATCCCTTTCGAAGCACGCAAGGGCCACCGTCTCTCTCAGGCAAACACCCTCATGGTTTCAAAACGCTTGTCTCCCTCCGTTGGACCCAGCCGAACCTTCACGACGGCCAGCAACCGACTCCCCTCCACGAGCTTCGCATATCCCTCCGAAAGATCCCCTGCACGAGAGAGAACTTCCGCACCCCACTGCGCGGTCGGAAGCCCTTTTCGAACCTTCCTAGCCGTTTCCTCGTCGACCTCCATCTCCTGGATGTGCGGGAGGGCCTTTCGGAGAGGGATGATCCGGTGATAGAGATCGTCCGCCAGGGAGTTGCAGTCTTTCCCGCTCACCGCTTCATTCACCCTGAAAGGCCCGCTGGCGATCCTTCTCAGCGCACTCAGGTGAGCCCCCGGCCCCAGCCTCCTGCCCAGTTCCGCGGCGAGGCTGCGCACGTAGGTACCTTTGGAACACTCCACCGTTAAGGTCACCTCGGGCAGATCTACCGAAACTACATCCAGTCGGTGGATCCTCACCCGCCTCTTGGCCAGTTCAAAGGAAATACCTTTTCGGGCCAGATCATAGGCCCTCCTTCCCTGGTGGCGGACCGCAGAGAAGTCCGGTGGCCTCTGTTCGATTTCACCCACCAACTCCGCCGCCTTCGCCTGAATGAATTCAGGATCGAGGTCAGGCACATCTCCGGTCCCCACGACACGGCCGGTTGGGTCCAGGGTGTCCGTTTCCACACCCAGGCTCAGGGTGGCCCGGTATTCCTTGTCGACCTCCGTCAGATAGGGGAAAAGCTTGGTACCCTGACCGAGCAGGACCACCAGCAATCCCGTTGCAAAGGGGTCAAGGGTTCCGGCATGACCCGCCTTATTCACCTTCAGCGCACTCTTCAGCCTTCGAACCACGCTGTGAGAGCTTTCTCCCTCCTCCTTGTCGATGAGGAGGATACCCCCCGACACGTTTCCCATGCACACGCCCTAGTCGCCGGACTCCGGCGGACCTCCGGTATTCAGCGAGGAAAGGATGCGTTCCATCCTCTCGGCCTTCTCCAGGGAGGGATCGTGCTTGAACACGATGTCCGGC
>JAFGPH010000558.1 GCA_016926135.1 Deltaproteobacteria bacterium | reverse complement strand
GAAGGCTGCGATGTGCCAATACACTTCTGACACACCACACTGCCCCTCAGGTACTTGATCCTTGGAGATAAGGGGTGAAAGAAGAGGGGCTTCCGATCATAAGCCGGAAACCCCTCTTTGAATCGTGGAAATGATTGGTTAGAGTTGGGCCATCAGGGCGGCGCCTTCTTTTCCTGCGCGGGACAGCCTCGCGGCGGCATCCATCTTTTTCACGATGCTCACATCGTCGACGTCCACGTAATCCAAGGCCTTTTCATCGCAGAAACGAACGCACTGGGGATCACCGTCGCACACATCGCACTTGAAGACCTTGCGGTCTATGGTATTGAACGACATGGCGCCGAAGGGGCACACGGCCACACAGGATCGGCAGCCGATGCACTTGTCATAGTCCACCATCACCCTGGCCATGGATTCATCCCTGGAGATGGCCTTGACCGGGCAGACATTCATACAGGGTGCGTCCTGGCACTGCTGGCACGACATGGGGATATAAAGCCCTTCGGCCTCCCACTTCATCACCCGGATGCGGCTCCGGGCGGGATTGGAGATCCCGTCGTGGGATACGGCGCACACGAGTTCACAGAGCCTGCAGCCTGTGCATTTCTGGTAATTGATATAGAGCACTTTAGCCATTGGTTTCCTCCTCATCCAGCAGTATTAAACCAGGTGTGACGGCTCTTTGTCGATGCCGAGTCTCTTCAGGGTCTCGGGCTTGGGAACCCCGTTCTCGTCCCAGCCCTTGTGCTGATAAGCTTCAGCACGCATCTTCAGGAACTTGTCCTTGTCGATGACCCGGCCCACCGCATCCGGCGCCCCGCGCCTCGTGGGTTCGTCGTGATAACGATGGTTGAGTACGTCGCCCTTTTCGGGATCATCTTTGGTCAGTCCTTCTCTCAGGTTGAAAAGCCTCTCCATATTGTTGCATCTTTCCGCCACATCCCAGATGTCCTTGGGGGTCATCTCAAGACCCGTATTGTAGTAAAGGACCTTTGCCCAATCCTCGAAGTTGGGCAGGGTGGCGCCCAGGAAGGTGGTGTGATACTTGCAGATACCGAGGCAGTCCACACCCATGTAGCAGTTCTCGTGCCAGAAAACCTGCCAGGGTTTCCCGATGTATTCCGTATGCTCGGAGCTCAACGGCCCATTGTAGGGAACCGGGCTGCTGTAAATCTTTCTCATGACCGGCTCGGGCAGGTGGTAGAGGTCGATGGCCGGTCTGCTCCGCAGGTGGTCGGAACCCCGAGAGGAGAGAGCGATATTCAGGGCCAGCGCGGGTGTGGCCCTCTCGTCGGAGTGGAGGTTCTGCATGCCCTTGACTTGGATGAGGTAGCTGAAGGAGTTCTTGCCGATCTTCTTGGACGCGGCAACGCCGCCGTCGGCCAGCACATCGCCGATCCAGCCTTTTCGGAAGCAGATGCGGTCGATCATTTCGATTACCGCCTCATCATTGCCGAAACGCAGCTCCAGCCCGTCCGTCTCCTTGTTGGTCAGGATCCCCAGTTCATAGAGTTCCATGGCCCAGGAGATCAGGCTGCCGATCTCCAGGTTGTCCACGCCGTACTGGTCCACAAGGTGGTTTGCCGTCAGCAGGGTCTCGGCCCTCGGTGTGTCCGTCTCCCCGCAGAAAGCCCCCTGTGAGGTGTACTCCGGCCCTTCGTCGTATCTTCCGGCATAGGGGCCGGAAGGGATCTTGTACTGGGCCCGACAGTGCACCTGGCACCCGAAGCACCCGGTCATGTGGTAGGGTCCGATGGTTTCTTCAGCAATCTCGTCGAGGTGCTCCGGTTCGATGTCGTCCGCATACTCGCACTGGTTGTACTGGAAGTTCCTGCACCGGATCCCGCCCCAGGAGTTGGTGGCGCCCCAGATAAAGGGGGTACCCAGTGTCCCCTGGGTCTCGTTCACTTTGGCGCTCGTAATCTGGTCAATGAATCGCTTGTTGAACTCCAGGGCCTCCTTCGGGTGGGCGATCTTGATGTCCATGGTTCCCCTCGCGGCCACGGCCTTGAGGTTTTTGCTTCCCATGACGCATCCCATGCCGGTCCTTCCGCCGGCATTCTTGATTCCGGTCATCACGTTGGCGTAGCGGACCAGGTTCTCGCCCGCGGGCCCGCAGACCATGCTTTTTACTTCCTGGTCACCAAGCATGTCCCGGATGGCCCACTGGGTTTCCGTGACGCTCAGGCCCCAGAGGTCGCGGGCATCACGGATTTCGATTTCGCCGTTGTGGATGTAGATATACACCGGATGCTTGGCCTTGCCCTTGATGACCAGGTGATGAAATCCGGCCCAGGCCATTTCCGGGGCGAAGAATCCACCCATGTTGGCGCTGCCCAGGAGTCCCGTCAGGGGGGATTTCGCCATGGTGTGACACCTGGCCGTTGCTGAGGCGCATGTGGCGCAAAGCAAACCGCCGCTCACCATCAGCGTGTTGTCCGGGCCGATCGGATCACATCCCTTTTTGGTATGATTGTAAAGGAGATAGGCATCCAGACCCCTTCCCCCCAGGAACTTCTTGCGAACCTCCAGAGGAATCGGTTTTATCTCGATATTGCCTGTCGTCAGATCAATATACGCAATCTTTCTGTTCAAAGGCATGTCACTTCCCCTCCTTCCCCTTGTCCTCCAGCTTCTTGGCAAAGGCCTCTTCGGAGATTTTTCTGTTGACCTCCCAGACCGGACCTCGAATCCTGGGAAACCCGTCCTTGACCCATGCAATTCGGAATTCCGATCCGCACCTTGGGCACTTGATGGTCTTGTCTCCCTTTTTGGGTTCGAGCCTTTCCATACATGTTGGATTGTGGCATCTCACTTTGCCATAGGTCCTGGTCGCCCGGAGGCTTTCGGCAGTGGACTTTTCTTTGTCGTCGGTCGCCATAGAGAACTCCTCCTCTCGTGAGCGCAAAAAGATTGAATTCAAGAGTTCATCACTATGAACGTCTTGGCGAAATGATACCAGAGGGCGATTTTTTGTCAAGTTAAAAGTACTTAGGTCAAAAAAGATATAACATAACAAAATTGAGCTATTTCCCTTGCGGCTCTGGGAAGGAAGATGCAAGATCAGCGGGAAGCTGTCAGTTCAATATAGTGAACGTTTCCGCGCCCCCAACAGAATCAGGCGATTTGCCCTGGGGTGCCCAGAGGGGAAGGGAGAGAGGCCTTTTTTCCCTCCTGGGATTTGTGGTGCGGAGAGAGCCTGATGTAAAGGTCGACCAGATTGGCCTTCCTGCAATTGGGGCAGAAGTGGAGGTAGTCGTCGGTAAAGGTTTTCCCGATTTTCGCAAAAAGGGGTTCCGGCACGAAAAGGGAGCCGCACCGGCTGCAGGCCTTGAGTTCGGCCCTTCGGATTTCCTGTTTCGGCATGAACTGGAAAAATCTTGTAAGGCTCATCTCATGCCTCAACTGGGCCGCGTCCTCGGGGCACGTGTTCACACAGGAACCGCAGCAGATGCACTGATAGTGGGAGTAGGTGAAGATGCGCCAGACTCCCTGATCTGTGGACTCCAGGGTGCCTGTGGGGCAACTCAGTTCACAGGAGGCACAGCCCGTGCACTTGTCCGGGTTGAGCCGGGTCCGGCAGAAGAGAAACGCCGCCATCAGGATCATCGCCTCGCCGCTCAGGACGTGAATAATCCGCATATGGTTCGAGAAGAACTCTATTGAGTCCAGGGATCCGTGGGTGAGGAAATACCCGGAGAGAAAGGGCAGGCCGGCCAGAAGGATGACGAGGTAGTCCGGGAACGAAGACTGCCTGCGATGTTCGGGAAAGCCTGCCCTCCTGAGGAGAAAGTAGAGGGCGACGAAGATCACCACGATGGTCATCCAGTCGGCCCAGGTATCGGGAAGGCTTGCCCATTCCCATTCAAACCGGGATTCGGACCAGAGTACGATATGCCCGCTCAGCCAGATGGGAACCACGAAAAGGCAGATATGAAAAACGTATCGCACCAGCGAGTAGCCGGGTTTCTTGGCAAAGGCCATATGAAAGGGCACGAAGAAACGAACAAAGGTGGTGAGGTAATAGCCCGGGCCGGACCTCTGCCGGTCTCCGCTTTTTGCGATTCTAAGAATGAAGAAAAGCAACCTGCAGGCGACGGCGACACCGAGAACCAGAAAGACGATCCAAAGGAGAGTCCCTTCCGCAAATTCGGCGAAATCCATGTCCGACACACCTCCATGCTGATCCACTCGACCTTCGGCACAGGAATCAGGGTAGCAGCCCCGGTCGCAAGGACCTTAGCTTCGGTTCCGACAGGTAGTTCAGAATGGTGAACTCCCTGTTGATGGCATCTTAGCCTAATCGCTTGTTTTGTCAAGGACAAAACCGTCTTTCGACAAGGGGAAAGGGGGGGTATGGAATTGATGATATGAGGTTTGTCTTCACGGCCATTGACAGACTGAACATGATGGGTGTAGATTTCAGAAAAAGGTTCAATATGGTGAACAATGGGAAAAGGCTACTTTGCACCATCTGTGAAAAGGGTGTTTGAGATCCTGAGGGCCATCTCGTCCTGCAAAGACGGTTTGGGGATCAGCGAGCTTGCCAGGGACCTGAACATGGCCAAGAGCACGGTGCACGGCATGACTTCCGCGCTGGAAAAGGAAGGGGCCATTGTGAGGGATCCGCTCAGCAAGCGCTACACCCTAGGTGTGACGCTGTTCGAACTGGGCAGGTCCGCCTATTCCCAGGTGGACTTGCAGGCCGCAGCCAGGCCCGTGATGGAGACACTCATGGAGAGAACCCTCACGTCGGTCTTTCTAGGGGTTCAGAATGGAGAGAGGGTCACCATCCTGGACGTCGTGGAGTCCAGCAGTGAGCTGAAGATTACCTCACCCGTGGGAACCACACTTCCCCTGGTGGCAGGGGCGGTGGGGAAGGTGCTCCTTTCCCGCATGGATGGGGACCAGGCCCTCAAATTGATCACGAAGATGGGGATCACGAGATACACGGCCAGCACCCCTGTGGAGCCGGATGCTTACCTGAGAGAGATCGCCCTGGTCAGGCAGCGAGGATATGCAACGGACGATGAGGAGTACATCCTTGGAGTGCGTGCAGTGGCTTGTCCCGTCATGGAGGAGAGTCATCTCATGGCGGTCTTGTGGGCCGTGGGGTTCAAGGCAGGTTTGGACGGCGACAGGATGAAACGGCTCATTTCGGAGACCTTGCACGCGGCAGAGGCCATCAACCAGCGAATTCGGGGTAAGCGATCAATGCCGGAAAAGGGCAGTTTGAGTGTTGGTGCCAGGGCGAAGGATTCTTGAGCAGTGGATGGTTCTATTCATGGCTACGGAATGAGTCAGGGTATTTGTGGGGACACGACATTAGAGATGTCCTTCACACTCCTTCAGAAATCTCTCAAAGAAGGTTTCCATGAAGGCGTGGCGTTCCGCCGCCATGCGACCCCCTTCTGAAGTCAACATGCAGTCTTTAACCCTGGAGAGCTTCAGCCGTCTGTTTACATTCGCGTTGGCTGAGCTCTTGTGGTAGGATATCCCTTGGCCGGAGACCGGGTGTTTCCGGATGAGGCACGCTCTCAGGGCGATCCTTAATAGCAGATTCACTGCATCCATGGCAATCGCCATGTTCCCGGATGGAGGAGGAACCTATGGGGAGAGCTGTCCATGTCGGGGTTATAGGGGCGGGCGAATGTTCAGAGGCGGTTTACGGCACGGCGTTGAAAGTGGGCGCTGAAATCGCGAGGCAGGGCTGGGTCCTCATCTCTGGGGGACTGGGAGGCGTGATGGAGGCAGCGGCCAAAGGCTGCAAGGAGGCCGGGGGGACGACCGTCGGGATCCTGCCGGGCCTTGTCAGGGAAGCGGCCAATCCTCACATCACGATCCCCCTGGCCACGGGGCTTGGGGAAGGGAGAAACATCCTTGTGGTGCGTGCCTCCGATGCGCTCATTGCGATTGCCGGAGGCTATGGGACCCTTTCGGAAATCGCCTTCGGCCTGAAGCTGGAAAAGCCGGTGATCGGACTCGACACCTGGAAGGACATTCGGGGCGTGCAATACGCTTCCAGTCCGGAAGAAGCGGTTCAGATGGTGATCAGGGTGCTATCTTCCGTGCGATCTCTCTGACCCGCGCCATGATCTCTTCGGCGTCCAAGCCGAGGAGGCGTCTTTCCTTCATGAGAAGCTTCCCGGCGACCATCACGTGCCGGACATCCCCGCCGCTGGCGGAGTAGACCAGTGTGGAGCAGGGGCTGTAAAGCGGGGTCAGATGAGGGCTCCGGAGATCGACGACGATGATGTCGGCCTGCTTCCCCACCTCCAGGGTTCCCGTCTCCTTTTCGATGCCCAGCACCTTTGCTCCCCACGAGGTGGCCATCTTCAGTACGGTTGTCGCATCCAGGCTCACGGGGTCCATGGTGAAGACCTTGGCCTGCTTTGCCGCCTTATCCATCTCCTGAAAGAGATCCAGGTCGTTGTTGGATGCGCATCCATCCGTGCCGAGCCCTACGGTGAGGCCCGCGCGAAGCATGTCTGGAATCCTCGCAACGCCGGACGAGAGCTTCATGTTGCTCTCGGGCAAATGGACGATTTTCACGGAGTTGCGGGCAAGGAGTTCCATCTCTTCGCCGTCCAGATGGATCGCGTGGGCCGCGACGAGCCCCTCCCCCAGAAGCCCCAGGTTCTCGAGGTAGCGAACGGGCCTCAGGCCGGTTCTCCGGAGGAGTTCATCCACCTCCCCTCGGGTCTCCGAAAGATGCATCTGAAGGGGAACGCCGCAGCGGAGAGAGATCTCCATCGCGTGACGGAGGGTTCTCTGGGTGCATGTGACCGGGCTGTGGCAGAAAAGGCCAGGCGTGATGAGATCGGAGAAATGGAGCCATCTCTGCAGAAATTCCTCTCCCACCTTGAGATTGTCCTTCGGGTCGGGGACTCCCGGGGCGGGAAAGTCAATGACCCCTTGCGCCAGAACGGCTCGGAGGCCGGCCTTGTGCACCGCCTCCACGGTGGAATCCTGGAAGAAATAGCCGTCTGAGAGGGTGGTCGTCCCCGATGCGATCATCTCCAGACACGCCAGAAGGGAACCCCAATAGACCGTCCGGGGATCGAGATATTCGGCCTCGGCGGGGAAGATCTTTTCAAAGAGCCATGTATTTAGCGGCAGATCGTCTGCAAAGCCCCGGAACAGGGTCATGGCGGCATGGGAATGGGCATTGATCAGGCCTGGCATAATGATGGAGTCCGCGGCGTCCAGGACTTCCACACCCTCAGGCAGAGGAGATCCGGCCTTTCCGGCCTGGATGGCCACTATCCGGCCGTCCCTGACGTGAACCCTGGCAGAGGGGACGGGCGCTTCTCCGTCCACCATGGTGAGGAGGATGCCCCCTTCAATGATCACCTGTGGCCACTGATGTCCCAATTCGGTCTTGGTCATATAGGATGAAGCCTTTTTAAAAGAACACTAGGGCATCGGAGCAGCACAGTCAAGGCATCTGAATTTGCTTGACATGGCAGCATGATCTGCTAGGAAACATGCCCTGCGGCTCCAATCCCCTATCCCCTCGGGACCTGGGGCAACGCGACCGTCCTTTGGTCAGGAACAGGTGTCGGGCCTATGGCCGTCTTAGCACCCTTCAGGGGACTCACGTATAATTTCAGTGCACTCGCTCCTATCCATCTATTGGTGGCGCCTCCGTACGACGTGATCTCCGAAGAGGAGCAGGAAGAGTACTATCGGAGTGACCCCCGCAACGTGATCCGCCTGATTCTGGGCCGGAAGAAGGTGGGAGACTCCGACTGGGACAACCGCTACACCCGCTCTGCGGACTGCTTCAGGAGGTGGCAGTCCGAGGATGTGCTCACCCGGGCGGATCGACCCTCCGTGTACGTAACCACCCTGACCTACGACGCCGGTGACGGAAGGGGGGCAAGGGTTCGGTGGGGTCTCATCGGGGTCGTGCGCATCGAGGATGAGGGGTCCGGGGTCATCCTACCCCACGAGAGGACTTTCTCTGCCCACAAAGACGACCGGCTTCGATTGATGAGGGCCTGCAACGCACAGTTCAGCCAGATCTTCGGGCTCTTCGAAGACCATGGGGAAAGGGTCTTTCAACGGGTGAAAAGGGTTCTCGCAGGTCCTCCCGTAGTCTCCTTTGAGTTCAAGGACGGAACGAGGCACGAGATGTGGATTCTCCAGGATCCGCCCCTGCTGGCGGAGATCTCGCGCGGCCTGCGTGACGAGCGCATCTTCATTGCGGACGGACACCACCGGTATGAAACCTCCCGGAACTTCCGAAACTTGATGAGGGCGAGACACGGCCGGCGATCCTCGAACAGGTCCTATGAGTTCGTGATGATGTACCTTACCGCCATGAATGATCCGGGCCTGACCATCCTGCCTTCTCACAGGCTGGTGAGGAGGTGCGCGGGTTTCCACGTCTCCTCCTTCCTCGAGAAGGTGGAAAAATGGTTTGAGGTGGCCCCGGTTCCGTTGACGCAGTCAGGGAGATCGGCGGATTGCCGGAGAGTGCAGGACCTCCTCGCGAAGAAGGGCGTGTCCACGACGGCGATCGTGTTTCACCACCACGGTAGCCCTGAGGCTTATCTGCTCAGCCTGAAGCCGAACCGGAGGGAGGAGATGGGAGAAGATCTCCATCCCTGCCTCAAGGAACTGGACGTGCTCGTCCTTTCGCGCCTTATCCTGCAGAAAACCCTGGGTTTCGGGCTTGAGGACCTCAACAACGAAGACCTCTTCCACTATCAGAGCGATCTTCACAAGGCGGTCTCCCTCGTGGATTCCGGGATCTTCCAGATGACCTTTCTCCTCAACCCAACGAGGATCGAGCAGGTGAGGGATGTGGCGGGCAACGGGCTGATCATGCCCCGCAAGTCCACCTTCTTTTATCCGAAAGTCCTCTCGGGCCTGGTCTTCAACAGGATGGATCCCCATGAAACGCTTCCGATCCTGTGATGTGACCCTGCGGCCCGATGAGTCCATCGACGAGTTCATGGACGGTCGGCTCAAGGTGATCCAGTCCAAAAAGGGGTACCGCTTTTCCGTTGACGCCATTCTCCTTTCCGAGTTTGTCTCCGTTCGAGATGGAGATCGGGTCGTGGATTTGGGCGCCGGGTGCGGGATCATCCCGCTTCTCCTGCTGCTCACCAGGCCGATCCGTCGTGTTCTGGCCCTGGAGATCCAGCCGGATCTGGCCCATCAGGCCTTCAGGAATGCCCGGTTGAACGGTTTCGCCGGCAGAATGGACGTCGTGATCGGAGATATCCGGGCAATCCCGATCTCTCCCCTCTCGGCGGACGTGGTGCTCTGCAATCCCCCTTACCGCCAGAAAAGGTCGGGCCGGATCAACCCTGATCCTCAAAGGGCGATCGCAAGACATGAGATCATGATGTCCCTGGAGGATATCCTGGGGGCTTCAAAACGGTTGCTGAGGGCCGGCGGGAGGCTTGCCGTGATCTATCCGAGCCTTCGGCTGGCGGAATTGGTCGCCAGGATGGAAAGCCACGGCCTTGAGCCCAAGAGGATGAGACTGGTCTATCCCGATGGGGAGTCAGGGGCGAAACTGGTCCTGCTGGAGGCCACCGCAAAGGGAAGACGGGGCCTCAAGGTTCTGCCGCCGCTCTTCGAGAAAGGGGCGCAGGGGGCACGGAAAAGAGGTTCGCCCAATTCCTGTCAGGCGCCTTCACGCGTCACGAAAGGTCTGTCGGGAGATAACCTTGAGGAATAAAGCCGGAAGCCGTTCGCCCTGAGGTATCGAAGGGCGAACGGCCCGCTCCCGCTGCGATACCTCGGCAATCGTTGCGGCCTGGACGACCACCCCCCCCCGACCCCTCTGCGCACCGTTCATGAGGCTGCGGCGTCATGGCAAAGATGATTCTGAGAAAACACCCCGGCCACGAGATTGTGCAGGTTATTTTTCGACGGGTTTTATCGGGATCTGAGGCGAAACTCGATCTTCTCCACGGCCTTTCGGCCCAACCGCTCGTTGAGTTTTTCCCGTATCGACATTTCGGCGAGACTCAGCTCCTGAAGCCAGATGGGGTCGGAGACCTTTACCCTGAGACGCCCTTTCTGGATCCAAAGGGGTTGGGCGTTTCTGGCGACCGCGGATCCGACGGTCTCGTCCCATACCTTCCAGATGAGCGCATCCTGGGGGTTGAAGGGAAGTCCGGAATCACTCATGAGGGAGGCGATGATCTCTTTCAAGGGTGTGAAAGCGGGCTTATGCTCTTTCATGGCATGCCGTGTACGTTGATCTCTGTTGGGAAAGGATTCGCGGGGCCCAGGGTCCATTAACCCTTGACGGAGCCGCCCGTTGACTGTATTCTAACAGAAAACACCATCAAAGGGATAGAGGGTTCTCTATGGCTTGGGACTGGGACAAGTTGCAGCAGCAGAAGAAGGGAGGGGGCATGGGGCCGCCTCCCCAGGTGAACCAGGTGTTGAACAGGATCAGGGGGTCGAAGTTCAAGTT
>JAFGPH010000557.1 GCA_016926135.1 Deltaproteobacteria bacterium | reverse complement strand
CGCCTTGCAGTGGGGCAGTTTTTACGCCTTAATCGCTCTCGGATACTCCATGGTTTACAGCATCCTCATGCTGTTCAACTTCGCCCACGGCGACATTTTTATGGTGGGCGCCTACATCGGATTCGGTGTTTCAACGGGCCTTGTCGCCCTTGCCTCCTTAGGCGCTGTGACGCTGCCCAACTGGTTGATTCTGGTCTTGACGATTATCATCTCCATGTTTCTGACCTCCTTTGTGGGCATGCTGGTCGAGAGAATCGGCTATCGGCCCCTGAGGGAGGCACCCAGGGCCTCGGCCGCCATCACCGGTCTCATGATAGGCATCATCCTGGAGACGGGAAACCTGGCCCTTCTGGGTGCAAGACGCATCAGCTTTCCCGCCCTTATCGAGACATCCACCTACAACCTCGGGGGCGTGTTCATCACCAACAAAAAGATCCTGATCGTGGTGGTCTCCTTGGCCCTCATGCTGGCCCTTCATCAGTTCATCAAGAGGACCAAATGGGGAATGGCCATGCGGGCCATGGCCTTCGATTATGTAGTCGTTCCCCTGATGGGCGTCCCCCTCAACAAGATCGCCGCCATGACCTTTGCCATCGGTTCGGCCCTGGCCGCTGTGGCCGGTATCCTTTTCGGTGTCGCCTATCCCGTCCTTGACCCCTACATGGGCGTATTGTTCGGCTGGAAGGCCTTCGTCGCCGCGATCCTCGGAGGGAGAGGATCCATCATGGGTGCTACGCTGGCGGGCTTTCTGTTGGGCTTTATTGAAATCTTCGTGGCCATGATCTTTCCCTCCACTCTGCGGGATCTGATCGCCTATTCGATCATTCTGCTCATCTTGGTCTTCAGGCCGCACGGCTTCTTCGGTGAGCCTTACAGTGCACGCCTGAGACTCTAAACCCTTATGATCCGGGATATTGCATTCCCTCACGGTATTGGAGACTTAAGATAGACGAGGAATTAAATGGAAGCAAAAGACAGCAAACTCTCAGGAAACAAAGGCCGGTTCAGGGGCACAATTCGGAAATGGTTTTCCGGCATTCCGTCGCTGGGTTGGCTCATCGGCGCCCTGGTCGCGGTAATTCTTGAAAACCTCGTCGGCGATCCCCTCACGGAGGTACTGGGGTTGCCGAAAATTCCGGTTCTTTTCGGCTTTGTCACCGTACTCAAGAAGCCCCAGCTCATCCCCAGCATTATCATCTTCGTGTTTCTGATCTATGTGTTGCCGATTAGCGTTGTCGCGCGACTCTGCGCCGCCCCGGCCAACAAGCTGGCGGAAAAATTCCTCAAGTTCCCCATAGGGTTCTCGGCCGTCATTCACCTGGCCCTGCTCTATGCCATTCTTCACATCTGGTGCGACATCAGCGCATACAGGGTCCTGACCCTCAAGCTCACACTGATTGCCGTCATACTGACCCTGAGTCTGAATGTCATCAACGGCTATATGGGGGAATTCTCCTGCTCGCATCCCGGATTCATGGCCCTGGGCGCCTACGGCGCCTCGATCTTCACGCTTATCCTGTTCGTGGACGATAAACTGTTCGGCACGGCATTGCTCCCCGCCGCTCTGGGGCCCTTCATGTTCCCCATTGCCTTGATCATTGGCGGGCTCATCGCGGCCGTAGGGGCCCTTGTCGTAGCCATCCCCTCCTTCAGGACGCGGGGAGACTATCTGGCCATCATTTCGCTGGCCTTCCTGTTCATCGTCAAGAGTATGATCGAAAATATGGAAGTAGTCGGAGGTCCCAGAGGGTTGAGCAGCCAGCCGAACTGGTCCAATCTGCCGACCGTTTTTGTTTGGACGGTCATCAGCGTGTGGGTCATCAATAATTTCGTCCGATCCACCTTCGGAAAGGCATTGAATGCGGTGCGCGATGACGAAATGGCGGCCGATGCCATGACGGTCAATACCCGGCGAACCAAGATCGTGGCCTTCATGTTTGCAGCCTTCTGGGCGGGTGTGGCCGGCGGGCTCTTCGCCCATGTGCTCAGATACGTCAATCCGGGGACCTTCGGGATTCAAAAGCTTGCCGAGGTCCTGGCCATGGTTTATCTCGGCGGGCTGAATTCCGTGGTCGGATCGATCGTCGGGGCCGTCGGGATGAGCCTCTTGAGCGAGGCCTTGAGACCTTTGGAGATTTTCAAATGGATCATCATTCCCTTAATGCTCATCCTGGTGATGGTTTACCGTCCGACCGGTCTCATCGCCTTCAGGGAATTCGATGTCCATAAGCTCCTTAAACCGAAAATGCGTAGGGAAAAAGAGGTTTAGCATGGCGTTGCTGCGCGTAGACAAGATGACCCATTACTTCGGCGGATTGCGGGCTGTTTACAATTTCAACCTGGAGATCGAGTCCGGGCAGATCAGGGGATTGATCGGACCCAACGGAGCGGGGAAGACCACCATTTTTAACCTGATCACAGGGGTCTACCGGCCCACCGAAGGGGGCGTGTATCTGGAAGACGAAAATATCGTGGGACTCTTCCCTCACGACATCGCCTCCAGGGGCCTGGGGAGAACCTTCCAGGAGATGCGATTGTGGCGGCACATGAGCGTCCTGGAGCATGTGAAAATGGCCCGATACTCAAAACTCGGATACGGACTCGTGGGGGCCTTTTTCGGGACCGTCCGGCGCCGTAGAGAAGAAGAACAAAGCGAAGAGATGGCATTCAGGCTCATGAAAATGATGAAGGTGGATCAGTTTGCGGATCAAAATGTGCTCAATCTTCCTTATGGCGCCCAGCGGAGAGTCGAGATGGCGCGGGCCCTGGCCATGGAGCCTAAGGTCCTGTTTCTGGATGAGCCCACCGTCGGCATGACCCCTGAAGAATTGAGCCAGATGATGGCTATGATCCGGAAGGTCCACGAGGAACTGGGGCTGGCCATTTTTCTGATCGAACATCGCATGAGAGTGGTCATGGAACTCTGCCAACGCATCCAGACCCTGGTCTTCGGGGAAGTTATCGCGGAAGGCACACCGGAAGAAATACAGAACAACCCCAAGGTCATTGACGCCTATCTCGGCAAGGAGGATATTGCCTGATGCTACTATCTGTGGAAAACCTTCGAGTATCCTATGGGACCATTGCGGCCCTCCACGGCATAAGCTTCCAGATCGATGAAAAGGAGACGGTCTGTGTGATCGGAGCGAACGGTGCAGGAAAGAGCACGACCTTACGCGCGATTTCCCGTGTGGTCCCGGTCGAAGCGGGCTCCAAAATGACCTACCAGGGAAAAGACCTGCTCAAATACTCCGCCGACAAGGTCGTCAGCGAACTCGGCATCTCCCATGTCCCCGAGGGAAGACGCCTCTTCGGCAACCTGACGGTCATGGAGAACCTTAAGCTGGCCACCTTCGCAAGGAAAGACCACGACGCTATCGAACAGGATGTTCAACGGGTCTTTAAGATCTTCACCCGCCTGGAAGAAAGAAAATGGCAGAAAGCCGGGACCCTGAGCGGTGGAGAGCAGCAGATGCTTGCCGTGGGAAGGGCCTTCATGAGCGGCCGAAAGATCATGCTCCTTGACGAGCCTTCCATGGGTCTGGCTCCGCTTCTGATGTTGAGTGTGTTCGATGCCCTTAGGGAAATCAATCAGGAAGGAACAGCCATTCTTCTTGTCGAGCAAAACGCCCGCCTGGCCCTACAGTTTGCCCAGAGGGGATATGTCCTGGAAAACGGCAACCTTGTGCTCCAGGGCCCGTCTGGAAAACTGATCGATGATCCGGAGATCAAAAAGGCCTATCTCGGGGGATAACGGAAGACCATTCCAAGTCTCCTTTTCCAGTTTGCGATGATCGCCTGAGCGCCTGACGATGCTGATCGATGATTGCCCCGATGCCCCGATCATCCACCACCATCCACCCCCATACCTTTTCTTACCCAGCATACTGTCCATTCGCCAAAAAAGTGTGTAAGCTCTTATAATAATTTGAAAAATTTCCACATGAAAAATGGAAATTCCCTGGAGCATAGAATTTTCTATTGACAAATCCAGGAAAATCCAGGTAAAAAGGGAGCTACCGACCGGCAGGTAGGTCCTATGACAAAAAGAGAGGAAATCTATGAAAAGGCCCTCAGCCTCTTTATGGAGGCCGGGTACGACTTTACTCCAATGTCCCGGCTAGCACGGGAATTGAATCTGACCAAAGCCGGTCTGTATCACTATTTCGGAAGCAAGCAGGAACTCCTTTTTCTTATCCATGAACATTACCTGAACAGAGATTTCATCCCCATCATTGAGGCGGCGAAGGAGATTGCCGATCCCCAAGAGCTGATAGCCTATTTCCTGAGGAACTATACAAAACTCATCGCAAAGGATGCTGCCGGGCGAGTACTCATCCATGAGGTAAGGAGACTGAAGCCGGAGCATCGCCGGAGGATCATCAAGGTCTGGAAAAGGGCTTTCGAGCTTATCCGCAACGCGATCAAGGAAATGGAAAGGTCCGGAAGGGCGAAAAGAATGAACCCGGCCTATGCCACCTTTGCCGCAATCGGTATGTGCAGTTGGATTTTCTATTGGTTCGATTACTCCCGGAGCGAGTCCGCTGAAGAGTTGTCGGAAAGCCTGGTGGAGATTTTTTTCAGGGGCCTTAGCACGGAAAAATAGCGAATCCACCTTTCTGAATTTTAGTCATTCGATCCTTTTTCGCATGTTGCGACCCTGCAGGAAACATTCACATACCCCCCTGAGTTGACCGGCACCGCCCGTTGCGACGCTACCCCCTATTCTTTTTTTATTGAATCGTCCGATCCGAGGACCAATCTTTCCTTTTGGATACCTGTTCAGGCCGCTAACCTTTTAGCCATGAATAGCACGATGAGGAAAAGGAAAGACTGGATTTCGAAGCCTTGACCAGGTTGGCGACATTGCCGCCTCGCCGAAGATCTCCATGAGATTCCCGATGCTCGCAGAGGCTGCCGGATCCGTGGAAACGCCCGCTCCGCAACAACGCCTGTTAGGTTCAGAGGACTAGTACCTTGGTGGAATGGGCCATTTTTACTGCTAGGCCGATCCTCTGTACTGAATTTGGGGGCCATGATGACGGAAAGACTGATCCTCAAGGACCTGTGCCGCTACGAGATTGGCACCTATGCCGAGGTGATTTACAGAAACGCCCTGTTCTACCCGGAGGAAGAGGCCTTTGTATACGGGAAGGAGAGGATGACCTTCTTGGGGTTCAACGCCAGGGTGAATGCGGTTATCCATGCACTTTCCTCCATGGGGATAAAAAAAGGAGATGTCCTCGGCATCCTGTCCTGGAACTGCCTGGAGATTGTGGACGTCTACGGGGCAGCCATGAAGGGGGGGTTTATAGCCTCCCCCTTCAACCCCAGGCTTCAGGAAGAGGAACTGGAATACCTGATCAACTACTCCGAGGCGAAGGTGCTCTTCGTGAGCCCTGAATTGACCGAGACGGTCGAACGATTGCGGCAGCGCCTGCCCGGGGTAAGGCAATACATCTCCCTTGAGGCGGCCGCTCCCGGGATGATCCCCCATTTCGATCTTCTTCTCAACGACCGGAAAATGGAACCGGATGTCCGGGTCGAGGAAGAGGACCCCTTCATTATCTTTTACACCAGTGGGACCACAGGTCTTCCCCGTGGCGCCCTTTATACCCATTTCCGAAAGATGGAAGAGACGAGGACCAAGGCCCTGCAAGTGGGTGCGGAACAGGGCGACCGGCACATTATGGTTCTGCCCCTTTTTCATATCGGCGGATGGAGCCACTTCTGGACGCTGTTCTGTCTCGGGGCATGCAATGTCATCATGCCCCAGAGGACCTTCGATCCCGGGGCCACCCTGGAGGCGATCCAGCGAGAGAGGGCAACGGACATCCATATCGTTCCCACCCAGCTGGTGGCCCTGTTGAGCATGGACGACATGGAAGCCTATGACCTGCGGAGTCTCAAACGGATCTGGTACGCCGCCTCACCCATGCCCGTGGAAATTTTGAGAAGAGGGATGGATCTGTTTGGCCCCATCTTTATGCAGGCCTTCGGCCAGTCGGAGTCCGGCCCGGATATCAGCTTTCTGTCTAAGAGGGATCACCAGGTCTTGGACAAGCCCCCCGAGGACCAGATCCTCCTCGCATCCTGCGGTCGACCATGCATGAACGTGCATGTCAGGATCGTGGATGATGAAAACCGTGATGTGAGGCCCAGCGAAGTGGGGGAGATCATTGTAAGAAGCAAGAGAATCATGAAGGAGTACTGGCGCAAGCCTGAAGAGACGCGGGAAGTGTTGAGGGACGGATGGCTTCACACGGGAGACATGGGCCATTACGACAAAAGGGGATACATTTATATTGTGGATCGCAAAAAAGACATGATTATCTCCGGGGGGGAGAATATTTACCCGAGAGAAATAGAGGAAGTCCTTTACAGGCATCACGCCGTCCTGGAAGCCGCGGTAATCGGGCTTCCCGATCCCTATTGGATCGAGAAGGTTCACGCCGTGGTGGTCTTGAAAAAGGGGACCGTTGCTACGGAAAAGGAGATTGTGGATTTCTGTAAAACCCATTTGGCCGGATACAAGGCCCCCAAGTCGGTGGAATTTGTCCGGACCCTCCCAAAGAATCCCCAGGGGAAGATCCTTAAGAGGGAGTTAAGGGCCTGTCGTCAGGGGGGGGCGGAAAAATGAGGACCGGGTAACGGAGCGGGAAGTGATCGACTTCTGCAAGAGGAGGCTGGCCGGTTTCAAGACGCCCAAGTCCGTTGAATTTGTAAAGAACATTCCCAAGAATCCCACCGGCAAGATCATGAAAAAGGAAATCAGGAACAGGTACTGGGCAGGAGCGGACAGGAACATCTAGTTTACGGGAACCGGGAAAAGAGAAGGGCCCCGGAGGATGGGAGTCAGTGTAGAATGGCAGACCTGTTTCGCCGCAGACGGTCTGCCATCGGGCAGGATCGCCCCGGACCCGGGAGTGGCCTCGGTGAAGGACCTGTTGGTCTTTATGGGAAAATGTGCCGGTTTTGATTTCTTTGATGAGAAGACGGGGCCTCCGGATAAGGATATCGAGGTTCTGCTCAACGGAAAAGAGATTTGGTTCTCCCGCTCGGGACCGGCAACGTCCCGCAGGATGGAGATCTGGTTGAGGTCTACCCCCTTTGCCCTTGGCGGCGACTGAGGGGGCGCCCCCCGGCAAGGGAAGAAACAAGTCCGCCCGGCAGCGGCAGGAGGGGTTTCTGAAAAGGAGAGAACGTTATGGTCACATTTTACAGACGGATGCCCAAATTTGACTATGTAAGGGCGAAGAGCATGGAGGAGGCGCTAAGGCTTCTGGAGGCGCATGAAACCGGGAAGGTCAAGGTCTATGCGGGCGGCACGGATGTGATCCCCAAGTTGAAGGAGAGGAGTTGTTCCCGCCCCGGAACTTCTGGTGGATCTCAAGGGTGTCCCGGGCATGGACTATATTGCTCCGGACGACACCTACGGTCTGAGAATAGGGGCGCTTGCCAGCATTTACTCGGTGGCCCATTCCCCTCTGGTGAAAGAAAAGCACCCGATCCTGTCCCAGTCGACCCGCAGCATCGCTTCGATTCAGGTCCAGAACAGGGGGACCCTGGCGGGCAATATCTGCAATGCGGTTCCTTCTGCGGATTCCGCGCCCGCATTGCTTTGTCTGGGGGCAAAGGTGGCCTCCATGAGTCCCCGGGGAGAACGCCAGATCGATATTGAGGAGTTTTTCGCGGGTCCCAACAAGACTGTGCTGGAGGCGGATGAACTCGTGAAGGAGATTCGGATTCCGGATCAGCCCGAAGGCACCAGGGGGGTTTACATCAAGCTTTCCCCCCGCAGCAGGATGGACCTGGCGGTGGTGGGCGTGGCGGTCATGGCCCGGAAGGCGGATGAGACAGTCCCGGATATCCGTATCGGCCTTGGCGCGGTGGCGCCCAGGCCCATTCGGGCCTTCACGGCGGAGGAGACCTTGAGAGGGGTGCGGATCAGCGATGATGCGATTTTGGAGGCTTCCAAAAGGGCATCGGAGGAATCTGCGCCGATCGACGATCATCGCGCCTCGGCGGAGTACCGCAGGATGATGGTGGAGGTCCTGGTCGATCGGGCCCTGCGGCAAACCCTTGCCGGTTAGTGCAGAGGAATCATCCGGGACGTGTATACGAGGAGACGAGCAGATGGAGCATATGGAAATGAAGGAGATAGAATTTGTGGTGAACGGAAAACCCTGCAAAATGAAGGTGAAGCCCTGGCGAACCCTTCTGGAAGTCATCAGGGAAGACCTGCATCTCACCGGCACCAAAGAGGGATGCGGTCAGGGGGAATGCGGTTCCTGCACCGTCATACTGGGGGGAAGGGCAGTGAACAGTTGCCTCATCCCCGCGGTGGAGGCGGACGGGCAGGAACTCGTAACGGTTGAAGGACTGGCTCAAGGAGACAGTCTCCATCCCCTCCAAAAGGCCTTCGTGGAGAAAGCCGGGATGCAGTGCGGCTTCTGCACCCCTGGAATGATCATGTCCGCCAAGGCGTTCCTTGACGGGAATCGCCATCCGAGTGAAGAGGAGATCCGAGAAGCCATCTCCGGCAATTTTTGCAGGTGCACGGGATACACCAAGATCGTCGAATCCATTGCTTCGGCCGCTGAAGAGATGAAGGGAGGGTCTTGAGGATGGAAGCGTATTCTGTAATCGGCAAGAGGGTCCCGAGAATCGACGGCCTGGCCAAAGTGACCGGGGAGGCGAAATATGCCGCCGATGTTGAAATGCCCGGGATGCTCTGGTGTAAGATGTTGAGAGGTCCGCACGCCCATGCACGGATCCTGACGATTGACACGAGCCGCGCGGAGAGACTTCCGGGCGTGAAGGGGGTTCTCACTGCCAAGGATTTTGGAGGCTGGAAGTGGGGATGGATGCCCAAGACCCGCGACGAGGCTCCCCTGGCGCAAAACAAGGTTCGGTACCTCGCCGAAGCGGTGGCGGCTGTGGCTGCCGTGGATGAAGAAACGGCGGAAGAAGCCACGGAACTCATTCATGTCGAATATGAGGAACTGCCGGGCGTGTTCGATCCCGAAGCGGCCATGAAGGAAGGCGCTCCCCTCCTCTACGACCACGTGAAGAACAACATCGGTTGGGAATTCCACATGGATTACGGGGACGTGGAAAAGGCCTTCGCCGAATCGGATCTGGTGAGGGAGGAACGTTTTGAGACGGGCAGGGTCATCACAGGGTATCTCGAGCCCCCCGCAGCCGTCGCCCTCTGGGATTCCTCCGGAATCACCATCTGGGCGGCCAAACAGAGTCCCTATTTTGTCTACCGCCACTTGGCTGCATGCTTTGATTTGCCCCTGAGCAAGGTGAGGGTCATTCAGCCTTACATAGGCGGCGGATTCGGAGGGACGAAAAACGATTCCCTGGCCGGGGACTTCTGCGCCTGCCTTTTTTCCAGGATGACAGGGAAACCGGTCAAGTTCGTCTACAACATGGAAGAGGTCCTGATGACCTGTCGCCGCCGTCACAACATGGTCGTGTACAACAAATTGGGCATGAAACGGGACGGCACCCTCACGGGCATGCAAAGCCGTGTGATCGCCGACGGCGGGGGCCACACCGCGATCGGCCCCCTCACCATGTATCTGACCGGGTGCATGAGCACGCTTCCATACAAGCTGCCCAACTTCAAGCACGATGCCTACCGGATCTTTACCAACAATCCCATCGGCGCGGCCATGCGGGGGCACGGCGTCACCCATACGCGCTTTGCAGCGGAGATCCAGATGGAGATGATGGCGGAGGAACTGGGGCTGGACCCGATCGAGGTCAGGCTGAAGAACGCCGTCGTCGCCCCCCACAGGACCGTGAACGGCGTGACCGTGGACTCATGTGGGCTCACGGAGGGTTTAAAGACCTTGAGAGACAAGCCGGAGTGGCAGGGCAGAAAGGAGAAGACTCGCACGGAGGCGCCCCTGTCGCGCGGCGTGGGGATTTCGGGCACGGCCTATCTGAGCGGCGCACGACAGCGCGGACATCAATCCTGCGGGGCCGTCATCAGACTCTGTGAGGACGGCAGCGTTGACTACCTCACGGGCGCGACGGACTGCGGCCAGGGTTCGGATACGGTGCTGGTCCAAATCGTGGCGGAGGAACTGGGGATCGGAGTGGAAGACGTGGATATCAAACGGGTGGATACGGCCCTGACACCCTGCGATGCAGGCAGCTACGGGAGCCGTGTCACGGTGCTTGCCGGCGAGGCCGCCCTGAAAGCGGCCCGGGACGTGAAGACGCAACTGGCCGGGATCGCCGCAGGCAAATGGAACCTGAACCCCGAAGAGATCCTTTTCAAGAACCACCGGGTCTATGCAAAAGGATCCCCCGATCTCTCCATGCCCTTTGACAAACTCGCCAAGATTGCCTGTTACAGCGGTTCCGGTGCAGTGGTCATCGGAAAGGGCTATTCGGAGTATGGCATCGACATCCTTGACTTTGACAGGGGTGGGGGGAACTGCGGAACGGCCTACAGCTTCACATCCCAGTTGTCCGAGGTGGAAGTGGATATGGATACGGGTTTCGTGAAGTGCACGGACATGGTCATCGCACATGACTGCGGCAGGCCTTTAAATCCCATCAACGTGGAGGCCCAGAATCAGGGCGCCGCCGTGCAGGGATTGGGGCAGGCCCTGTACGAGGAATTCAAGATGGACCAAGGAAGGACCCTGAACTCCAGCCTGGCGGACTACAAGATGCCCCTTTCCATGGACAGCCCCAGGATCGAAGTGATCGACATCATTACGGATGATCCTCACGGGCCCTATGGGGCCAAGGAGGCCTCCGAGGGAGCGATCGTGAGCTCCCCTCCCTCCGTGATCAGCGCCATCCATGACGCGACGGGCATCTGGTTCAAGGAGCAGCCCGTCACACCGGAGAAAATCGTCCTGGCCCTGCGGGGAAAAAAGCGATGACGATCCCCCCAGAGGAACTCGGGAGCGGGGCGCTGCGGGGGGGGCCGGCACAGGGAGAGAAAGAGAAGAAATCGCGATAAAGGAGGATGTGGCATGGAGGTGTATCCCTGGTGGACGGAGGAACAGAAGGCCTTTGATCAAGAGGTTCGGGCCTTTGCGGAAGAGGTCATGCCGCGGGATCAGGAGAGCCGCTGGAAGAGGGAATTCCCCCGGGACATCTTCGATCGCATAGGGGAGAAGAGGTACACGGGCGCGGGTGTACCTAAGGAGTACGGCGGGCTTGGCCTGGGCGCCACGGGGGCCTGTATTGCGGCAGAGGCCTTCAACCGGATGCCCGGGACCGGCCGCGTCTTTGTGGGAAACATGCTCGGGGGATTGCGCCAGATCATCGAGTTCGGTGCGGAAGAGCAGAAAAACCGTTTCCTTCCGAGGATCGCCCGGGGTGAGATAGGCGCCATCGTGATCACGGAACCCTTTGCCGGCACCGACGCCTCCGCCATGGAGATGACCGCCGCACGGGACGGGGACGCCTATCTGCTGAACGGGAAAAAGAGGTACATCGTCTCGGCCGGTCTGGCAGACCGCTACATGGTCTACGCACGAACAAATGAGGATCCCGAGGCCAAAAAACGCTATCAGCATCTGACGGCCTTTGTGGTGGAGAAGGGGGCCCGAGGATTCAGTGTGGAGAAGATCAACGAGATTGCAGGATTCGAAAACATCCAGAACGGGGTGCTGGATTTCGAAAACGTGCGGGTGCCGGCGGAGAACCGGATCGGACAGGAAGGGGAAGGCTGGCGTGTCATGACCGCGGGCCTGAACTTCG
>JAFGPH010000556.1 GCA_016926135.1 Deltaproteobacteria bacterium | reverse complement strand
GTCAAGATCGACATCCTGGGAAACCGGAGTCTCGCCGTCATCCGGGACGCCCTGGATCTGGTGGAGAGGAATACGGGCCGGAGGATCGACTACGCAGACTGGAACCCCGTCGATGATCCGAAGACCGCGGAGACCTTCTTCCGGGGCGACACCTTCGGCGTCTTCTATTTCGAGAGCCCGGCCACACGGCAGACACTCAAGAAGGTGGGTTTCGGCTTCACCCTGGAGGAGTACCTGAACCTGGACCACTTCCTTTTGAACGTGGTGGTCACCTCCATCATCCGGCCCGCCTCCAACCAGAGTATCCGAACCTGGGTTGCCAGGCTCCACGGGGAACCCTGGGACGCCCCCCATCCCCTGCTCCGACCGGTCCTGGAGGAGACCCTGGGCATCATGGTCTTTCAGGAGCAGTTGAGCCAGGCCGCCATCCACATGGCCGGCTTTGACCCAGGGGAGGCAGACACCCTTAGAAAGGTGGTGAGCAAGAAGCACAGGGAGAAGAAACTCCGGGACTTCCATGCCCGCTTTGTGCAGGGGGCGTGCGAGCGCGGTGTTTCCGGGGACGTGGTCGAAGAGGTCTGGCAGATGATGATGGGGTTTGACGGCTACAGCTTCTGCAAGCCCCACTCGGCGAGCTACACCCTCGTGGCCTACAAGTCCGCCTATCTCAGGGCCCACTACCCGGCCGAGTTCATGGCCTCGGTGATCTCCAACGGCGGGGGATACTATTCCACGTTCGGGTATCTCTCCGAGGCAAGACGGATGGGGCTCCACATCCTTGCTCCCGACATCAATGAAAGTGAGATCAAGTATACCGGCAGAGAGAAAGAGATCCGGGTCGGGCTCATGCAATTGAAGGACCTGCCCCGGGAGGCCCTGGAGTTCGTCATTCACGAGAGGGGTAAACACGGGCCCTTCACCGGTTTCGAAGACCTTCTCAGCCGCACCTCCGGCCACCTCCACCTCCAGGACGTGCGGGTGCTCATCAAGGCGGGATGCCTGGACAGCATCGCCCAGGGCCGGAGCAGGGCGTCCCTCCTGTGGCAGGCCCTCCGGTTCTTCGACACCCCCGCTCCCTCGGTCTCCCTGAATCTCTTTGAATCAACCCAACGTTCCTCCCCCGGCGGGAGGGGCTGGGGGAGGGGGAATCTCCGCGGGGGCAGCTCGGGAGAGCGGACTTTCTCCCCCCTTTGGGAAAGGGGGGACAGGGGGGATTTCAACCCGCCGCCCTACTCCAAGACCCTCCTGCTCAAGCACGAGTGGGAAACCCTGGGATTCCCGCTTTCCATCCACCCCCTGGATCGCTACCGGCATGTCCTGAAGGACCTGGATTACGTGAGGGCGATGGATCTTCCCCGTCATGTGGGTAGGTGGGTCACCACGGTGGGCTGGATGGTGACCGGGAAGACCGTGCACACCAGGGAGGGCGACGAAATGAAATTCGTGTCCTTCGAGGACACCACCGGCATCTACGAGGCCGTGCTCTTCCCCAGGATCTACCACAAGTGCTGCCACATGCTGAACGGCATGCGGCCCTTTCTCCTGAAGGGCAAGGTGGAGGAAGACTTCGGCTCCCTCAGCCTGACGGTGCAGAGGGTCGAATTCCTGGACAGGCACCAGGGTGACCCATAAGGTCCATAGGGTCAAGAGACTGACCACACAACAACCAGGAAACGTCCGGCAGTGGTAGTCAGTTCCGCAAGATATACCAAGGAAAGACCGGACGTAGTTCTGATTGCCGTGACCTCCACGAAAAGCACCCATGTCTATTTCGGCGACACTCCAGTAATATCATGGAAAGAAGCGGGGTTGCTCAAACCATCGACCATGAAAGCCATTTTTTCAACTTTGGATAAGAGGCTTGTTTACAGAAAGCTCGGTAGGCTTTCATCTGGAGACAAATCCGCTCTTCAAAGGATGCTGTTCACCTCACTGGGCGAGAGTTAGCCAAGACTTCCTGACTTCTCCGGCATCGCAGTTGCCCGATTACAAATCATCAACTCGATCTGTTCGAGGAACGGGACACGGTCGGGCCGGGATGGGTTAGCGTCCTCTGTTCTCCAGTCCGAGGAATCATCCAAAGGATACCGGAAGAACTTGGCAAGGTTTACCCGCCTCGGGAGGGCTTATCCAGAAGATCGGAGCCTGTCCCGGACCTGATCCGGGAAAGTGGACCCCCTCACCTGCCCCAAGTGTCATGGGCCGATGCGGGTCATTTTTTTCATCGAGGACCAAGACGTCATAAAAAAGATCGTCAAACACCTGGGATTATGGGAGGTGAAGCCCCGACCCCCGCCTCGAATCGCCAACATCCATCCCGTGCACAGCGAGCCGTGGATCGACTATGCTGAGAGCCAGGTTCTACCCTCCGATAATGCGCTTTATGTGGACCAGGAACCTGCCTGTGCGTGATCGCATGCAGACAGGTACCCCGAGACGTGTGTGCCGAGCATGGCACAGAACTTGTGGGGTGAAAGTCCCCACGCCAGGTTTTCGCCGAGCCGAAGGCTAGGAGAAGGGCAAGGGTGTCGCCGCGAGGCGGGGTCTGGAGGAAGCTCAATCCAAAAGCGCGGGGCGACGAACAGGAACCGGATATGAGGTGTGGTACGTCCGGGGCGAGCGGGCACGTGACCGCGAAGCCCTCCATCGGC
>JAFGPH010000555.1 GCA_016926135.1 Deltaproteobacteria bacterium | reverse complement strand
CGGATCGGCAACCCCCTCACCCAGCCGGACGGGACCTTCTACC
This sequence comes from Deltaproteobacteria bacterium, assembly GCA_016926135.1. The sequence continues at coordinate 6,280 of JAFGPH010000555.1, read as the reverse complement.
GAACCCGTTCCATGGGACAGCCCGGCACCTACTGGATCAATTTCAACGGCAAGAGACTCAAACCCTGTCTGGGCCGGGCCGTGCGCAAACTCGGGTGTACCGTGCTGGACAAGGTGATGATGCTGGACCTTCTGACCCATGAGGGATCGGTCTGGGGCGGCCTTGGGTTTCATATCCGGAGCGGTGACTTCTATGTCATCCATGCGAAGGCGACCATCATCGCTACGGGCAATACCAACCGGCTCTACGAGAACCCCCGCATCAATCCCTTCAACACATGGCTGTGTCCCTTTGATACGGGAGACGGGCAGGTCATGGCCTTCAGGGCCGGGGCTGCGCTCACCAACATGGAGTACATGCGCATGACCCTCCTTCCCAAGGGCTTTGCCGCGCCGGGATTCAACGCCCTCGTGGGGATGGGAGGCCGATTCCTGAACAGTCTGGGCGAATACTACATGGAGAAGAGGCACCCCATGGGCAACCGGGCTACCCGCTATGACGTGGTCTTTCACACCCTCGAGGAACTCCGGGGCGGCCGCGGTCCGGTATACATCGACTGCCGCCATCTCAGCGACGAGGACCTCACTCACCTGATGGACTCTCTGGGTTATGACAAGGATACCCTCCCCGACTACCTGGTTCAGAGGGGGGAGAAGTTGAGGGAAAGGCCGGTGGAAATCATGGTCTCAGAGGGCATGCAGGCCGGCCCGACCGAGGTCACAGGAAGCGGTCTGAAAATCGACCGGGATTCGGCAACGTCCGTTCCGGGTCTCTATGCCTGTGGAGACGCTGCCGACCACAACCGCTGCGTCCACGGTGCCGTGACCGGGGGCTACAAGGCAGGCAAGTCGGCTGCGGCTTGCGCACTGCGCATGAGACACTTGCCCGGGACTTCCGCCCCCGGCCTGCGTGGGGAGATTGATCGCTTCCTGGCTCCCCTTTACCGCCCTTCCGGCTACCCGTACAGGCAGATCGAGGACGCGATCCGGAAGATCATGGCCGAACATATCGGAACCTTGCGCACGGAGGGAGGAATCCAGCGCGGCCTGGAAAAGCTCCACAGCCTGGAGAGGCATCTCGACGAGATCAAGGCGAATGACCTTCACGAACTGATGCGGACCCACGAAACGCGCTCGCTCCTTCAGGTAGGAAAAATGATGGGCCATGCGGCCCTCTTCCGCACCGAAAGCAGGAACAAGCCCTACCATCATCGCCTGGACTATCCGGAAACGGACCATGAGAGGTGGTGCGGGCTGGTGGTTCTGGAAAAGAAGGGGGACGGGATCTCCTGTTCCTTTGAACCCATCAAGGCCACAGGGAAGGGGTGATCTGAATATGCCTCCCGTTTTTGACTATACGAAGTGCACAGGATGCGGCACCTGCGACTCCCTCTGTCCCGCGGACGCCATCTACATGGAGGCGTTTCCGGAAGGAGACAGGCCCTACCTGAAGTATCCTGAGGAATGCTGGCATTGCGGTTCCTGCCGCCAGGACTGCCCGGAAGGGGCGATTGAGATACGCTTCCCGCCCGACATGCTATGCATATGAAAACGGCGCAGGGCTCACGGCGCAAGGCGGCAGATGAGTGCAGCGTCATGAAACCGACTCCTCGGGGGAGAAGGGAATCCCTCGCTCCAGAGGCGATCGGGTCCGGGAGGCCTGCGGCCTCCGCAGGTCTTCTCAGGAGACGATTCCCTGATCCAGGAGGTCCGAGACGCTGAGCTCCAGCATCTTGATGCTGGCCAGGATCCGCGAGGAATTCCTGTACAGGGCCGGAAAATCTCCCGCCATGGCCTTCAGTTCCTCGGCGGCCGCCTTCATGGTCTTGATCCTGGCATCCAGCGCTTTCAGGCTTTTCTCGTCAACCATATCCTCTTTCCTGTCTCCCGGGCGTCACCCTTCATTCCCGGGATCTCGCTCTCAGGGTAGGTGGCAGTCCTTCTCTCCTTGGACCTTGCGCCTTGAACCGTGAGCCTTTTTCAATGTCCCTTCCTGAGGTCCTTGAATCTCTTTGCCTTGACATCGTATCGAGGCAGGGTGCCGTAATCGTGAAACTCCAGCTTGTACCCCAGGTTCGTCTTGAGCCTCAACTGATCCTTCAACTCCGCCTCGATCCTCTGGCGCTCGCCTTCTCGGCCCTTGACGATCTCCACCTTGAGGGTGATACGGTCGATGTCCCCCACCTTGTCCACCACCACCTCGAATTCATCGCCGAGGCCTTCAAGCCCCCTGACCACTTCCTCAATGGCAGAGGGAGACAGGAGCACCCCCTTCACCTTGGTGATGTCGTCCGCCCTTCCGATGACCCCTCCCTGAATCAACCGGAAGCTCCGACCGCAGGGGCATGGCTCGGCGGCCCACTCGATGATGTCCTTGGAGTCGAAGCGCACACAGGGCTGGGCCTGCCGGTCCAGGGCGGTGATGATCATCTTTCCCCTCCGGCCGGGCTCTTCGATGTATTCCCCGGTCTGTGTGTCCTGGATCTCCACCAGGAAGCAGGCCTCGTTCACATGGAGCCCTCCGGATTGGGCCTCGCACTCGAAACACCAGGCCCCGATCTCCGTTGCCCCTGCATGGTCATAGACCTTCGCCCCCCAGGCATCCTCCATACGTTTTTTGGTGGTGGGGATGCTGGCGCCCGGCTCTCCCGCACAGGTGATCTTTCGGATCGTCAGGGATGTCGGATCGATGCCCATCTTCCGCGCCGTATCCGCCATGCCCAGCACATAGGTGGGGGTCGCCATCATGGCCGTACAGCGGAGCTCCTGGATCTTCAGGATCCTGGCCTGCGTGTCCAGGACCCCTCCGGGCACCACCTCGGCCCCGATCTTCTCGGCCGCATAATGGCCGGCCCAGAAGGCCACGAACACGTTGTAGCCGAACGGGAGGAACACTCGGTCGGAGGGACGGTACCCCTGAGCCCAGAGGATGTAGGACCAGCATTCCGCCCACCACTCCCAGTCCTGCCAGGTGTCGGGCTGGTAAACGGGCTGGCCCGTGGTGCCGCTCGTCTGCCGGAACTCGCTGACCTCTTCGATGGGCACACAGAGGGCGTCGCCGTAAGGGAAGGGGTCCTTCCGCTGGATATCCCTCATCATGGATTTTTCCACCATGGGGACGCGCCGGATGTCGTCCAGGGATCGGATATCCGGGGGCCGGATGCCTGCCTTTTCATAGAGTCCCCGATGGAATTTCGAATGCTCGTACGCCCAAGCGAATATCCTCTTGAACTTCTCGATCTGGAGCTTCCTGAGCTTTTCACGGGGCAGGGTCTCCAGTAAAGGGTTCCAGTATCGTTGTTCGTTGATCATGGTGTCTCCTGAATGCTACTGCATGAGATTGGGCAGGAACAGGGCAATCTGGGGAAAAGGAATCAAAATCATGGAGCATAGGATAATAGCGATCAGGAAGGGGACGGCTCCTTTGAAGATGTCCTCAAGGGGGACCTCCTGGACGATCCCGCTCACCACGTAAACGTTGACCCCCACAGGGGGCGTGATCACCCCCATCTGTGTGATCAGCACGATGATGACGCCGAACCAGATCGGATCGTAGCCCATGTTGGTGACCACGGGAAAGAAGATCGGAATGGTCAGCAGGATCAGGGCAAGGGCGTCGATGAAACACCCCCCCACCAGATAGAGGAAGATGATGAAGCCCATGATGGCGAAGTGCGGCAGCGGCAGCTCGCTGACCCAGGTGGCCAGGGCATAGGGAATCCGGGTGATGGCGAGAAAGTGGCCGAACATGGTGGCCCCCGCCACAATGACCATGACCATACAGGAGATCCGGGTGCTCTCCGTGAGGGCCTGCATCAACTTCTTCCAGTTCAAACGCCTGGTGATGAAACCCAGAATGATGGCCCCTCCAGCACCGATTGCCCCGGCCTCGGTGGGCGTGAAGAAACCCACAAACAGACCTCCCATCACCAGGGCGAAGAGGAGCAGGGTCTCGATGACCCCCTTCAGAGATGCGAGTTTCTCACGAAGGGTCATTTGCGGGCCCTTGGGGGCAATCTCCGGTCTCATCTTGACCCAGATGTAGATCGCCAGGAGAAACAAGAGGCTCAGCAGGATACCCGGTACCACCCCTGCAATGAAAAGCTTTCCAATGGACTGTTCGGTGAGGATACCGTAGACGATGAAGATCACGCTCGGGGGGATCAGGATCCCCAGGCTCCCTCCGGCCGCCACCGTTCCCGTTCCGAGGATCATGCTGTATTTGTACCTCCTCATCTCGGGAAGGGCTACCGTCGCCATGGTCGCTGCCGCAGCATTCGTGGAACCGCAAATCGCGGCAAACCCTGCACACGCGGCAACGGTGGCCATGGCCAGGCCGCCGGGCAGATGGCCGACAAACTTGTAGGCCGCATCAAAAAGGCGCCTGCTGATCCCGGCATGAAAACTGACCTGTCCCATGAGGATGAAGAGAGGGACGACCGTCAGGCTGTAAGACCCGAAGATGGCGTAGAAATCCTTGGCGAGCATCCTGAGCCCGCCTCCCCACGTGACAGCGTAGCTGAATCCCACGACCCCCAGGAGTGCCATCACGAATCCCACGGGCATACGGGAAAAGAGCACGACGATCAGAACCGCCAGACCGATCAATCCAATTGCTATTGGGTCCATCTCCTATTCTCCTGACCAGATCGAACTTCTCAGCCTACGTGAGATATCAGCCCTTCCAACGAAACCAGGGGAGTTCCCTGCCCGTGATCACAAACCAGAGGTCCGCGACGACGACCAGGCACACGGCGAGAGAGGCTAAGGAGATCCCGTAAAGGATGGGGTAAAAGGGAAACCTCAGGGTCATGGATACCTCTCCGGAAACCCGGAAGTCATTGCCGTACCGGACACACTCGAAGGCGAGAAGCACAAAGAGAAAAATGCTCAAAAGGTGCGTAATCACGTAAATGACCTTCTGCACGGCCGCAGGCAGCCTCATGACCACCACCTCCACGGCAACATGGCCCCTCATCAGGGTCGTGTGGGCCATGGCAAAGGCGGCCACCGCCGCGCCCATGAACTCCACGATCTCGTAGGTACCCAGGATGGGCCGCCGGAAGAGCCTGCCGATCACGTCTGCGAAGGTCAGGGCGGTCATGCCGAGAAGGCACCATGCCGCAATCCAGTTGAGGAAATCAGCCAAACGCCTCACCTGCGTTGGAAAGCCCGCCATTGTATCACCTCTTCAAAAGGCAACCCCACGCAGGGATCGCCGGAGGGAACTCCCGCCGGCAACCCCTCTTCCCGTCGGTTCCCTACTTGCTGTATTTCTCAATAGCGCCACGAATGAACTTCACGTAGTCATTACCGGGCAAACCCTTGCCCGTAAGCACTTTGGCATAGTCGTCGATCACGGGCCGGACGGCCTTTGCCCACTTCGCGCTCTCATCCTTGGAAAGGGGGATGATCTTGTTGCCGAGGCCCATGCTGAACTTGCGCCCTTCCGCATCCGCCACATCCCAGCCTTCGGCATGCTTCTTGATCCACTCGGTACTCACCTCCTGAAAGACCTTCTGGACGTCCGGTGGCAAGGCCTTCCACTTGGCCTCGTTCATGATCACATACATGGCCGTGGTGTAGCCGACACTGAAACACTCCACCGTGTATTTGATCACCTCGCCCTGTTTCCAGCCCTTCAGCACCTCCATGGGGGCCAGGGTGGCCTCCACGACGCCTTTCTGCAGTGCCTCATACGCCTGGCCCTGTCCCATGGCGACGGGGACGCCGCCCAAGGCAGCGGCCGCCTTGGCGCTGAAACCGGTGCAGCGGATCTTCAGGCCCTTCACCTCACCCAGGTTCCTCACCTCTTTCTTGCTGTGGAGGAGACCAGGACCATGGGCATGGAGGTACAGGAGTTTCACCCCTGATATCTCCTTGGGCTGAAATTTCTTGTAGAAGTCATTGGCCACAAAGGTTGCCGTCTTGCCGTTGGGATAGCCGATCGGAAGGTCGAGGGCCTCCATGGAGGGAAACCGACCCGCCGTGTAAGCGAACAGGGACATCCCCACGTCTGCAACGCCCTTCATGACGCCGTCATAGATTTCCGGCCCCTTCAACAGGGCTCCGCCGGGAAACTGGGTAAATTTGACTTTGCCGTTGGTACGTTTTTCGATTTCCTTTGCCCAGGAATCGCCTAGTTGGGCATTGAAGTGGGTTGGGGGGAAAAAGTTGGCATAGCTGAGTTGAACCGCTGCAGCTTGGACCTTGAAGGCTCCACAGAAGACTATCGTTACAAACACAACCGCACACAGAAGTGAAAAAACCTTCCTGTTCAT
>JAFGPH010000554.1 GCA_016926135.1 Deltaproteobacteria bacterium | reverse complement strand
TACGGCACGGCCCTGGGCGTGATCCGGGCCGCGCAGGAGGCCGGGAAACGTGTGGCGGTTCTGGCCGATGAGACCAGACCCTGGCTCCAGGGGCTCCGGTTGACCGCCTTTGAACTCCTGAAAGACAAAATCCCGGTCACGGTCATTGCGGACAATGCGGCCGGCGGCTTGATGCGGCAGGGAAAGATCGACCTGGTGATCACGGGTGCGGACCGCATTGCCGCGAACGGGGACGTGGCCAACAAGGTGGGGACCTATCCGGTGGCCGTGCTGGCCAAAGAGAACCGGATTCCCTTCTATGTGGCGGCCCCCCTTTCGACCGTGGACCTGTCCACGGATTCAGGCGAGGGCATTCCGGTGGAAGAGCGGCCGGGCGAGGAGATCTGTCGATTTCAGGGCAGGCAGATCGGTCCGCCGGGGGTGAAGGCCCTCAACCCGGTCTTCGATGTGACCCCGGCGAGGTACGTCACCGCCATCATCACGGAAAACGGGGTCGTGAGGCCGCCCTATCGTCGAGGGCTCCGGGAAATATTCAAAAATCGCTGATCCCGAATTCCCGGGTCTACGGCCGTGAGGGAGTCAGGTTCGATCCCTGTAAACCGGCCCCATGCCCAAGGGGATTCCGCCGGTTTTTCGCATCCTCCACAGCCTTTTCACCGCACAGACCCTTGACACGATAGAATGTATACAGTATACAAACACAATCCTATCACCCTTGCAATGGTGCACCGTCAGGGAGAGAGACCGGCTCCTCTGTTCAAAAACCAATGACCTGAGCATCGTGCGGGCGTGAGGAAGACCCAGGCAAAGATCCTGGTGGAGAATGAGAGCGGGAGGGGTGAAATGAGACTGCCTGCATTTGATCTGGTTCAACCGCGCTCCGTAGAAGAGGTTTGCTCCATCCTCGGAAAGTCCCAAGGGAATACAGCGGTTCTGGCCGGGGGTACCGCCCTTACGGTTCTGCTTCACTACAGGCTCAGCAAACCGGCCGTTGTCATTGGGCTGAAGGGGCTTGGCGTGCTCGACGCTGTGGCTCTGGACGAGCGCGGCGGGCTTTCGATCGGCTCCATGGTCACCCTGGAGACCCTGGAGAACTCCCCGCAGGTCCTGAAGGCATGTGCCCTCCTGGCCCAGGCGGCCCGACTGGTTGCTGTGCCTCCCATCCGCCGCAAGGCCACCATCGGAGGGAACCTCTGTCTGGACACCCGGTGCATGTATCACAATCAATCGGAATTCTGGAGAAGCGGCTTGAAGGACTGCTTTAAGCGGGGGGGGGATCTGTGCAACGCAGTGCCCAAGGGACGGCGTTGCCAGGCGGTTTACCAGGGGGATCTGGGTCCGGTTCTGATGGCGCTTGGAGCGGAAGTCAGAATCGCCTCTGCGAAGGGGGAGAAAATCATTCCCCTGGCTGAGTTCTTCACCGGGAGAGGAGAAAAGCCCAACGTTCTCAAGCCTGACGAGATCCTGGTGGAAGTCCGGATTCCGCCTGCAGGTCCCGGGGTGGCCGGCGCTTACGAGAAACTACGGGTGCGGGAAGGGATGGACTATCCGCTGGCCGGCGTAGCCGTTGTTGTAAAGACGAACCCGGGCGGCAATATCGAGCAGGCCAGGATGGTGCTGGGAGGGGTCGGATCTTCCCCGTCCGAGGTGGGCAAGGCAGCAGGTCTCCTGGAAGGCCGGCGTCTGGAGGATGTCGAACTCCCGGAGCTGTCCAGGGCAGTCTTGGAGAAGGCCCACCCGGCGGGGAATCTGGCCATGGATGCAGGCTACCGCAGGAAGATGGCGGCAGTCCTTGCGGAACGGGCCCTGCGCCGGGCACTTGCGCTGAGTCCCGAGGCGAGGTCTCATTGATCTTCTGAACCTTGGAGTCGACGTCTGATCCGGATCGAGGAGAACCATGGGAAGAATTCAAGTATCACTCCATGTCAACGGGCAAGTCGAAAATCTCGAAATTTCATCTCAGAGGACCCTTTTGGAGGTCATCCGGGAAGATCTCCAACTCACCGGGACGAAGTGCGGGTGCGAGGACGGTACTTGCGGGGCCTGCACCGTTCTCCTGGATGGGAAAGCCGTTCGCTCATGCCTTGTTCTGGCTGCGGAGGCTGAGGGCAAAAAGGTCGTGACCATCGAGGGGCTGTCCGGCGCAGAGGAATTGCATCCCGTGCAGGAAGCCTTTGTGCATCACGGGGCTGTTCAATGCGGTTTTTGCACCCCGGGCATGATCCTCACTGCAAAGGCCCTGCTCGACGCGAACCCCAGCCCCGGTGAAAGGGAGATCAGAGAAGCTGTATCGGGTAATCTATGCCGCTGCACAGGTTATACCAAGATCGCAGAGGCGATTGCTTCAGCCGCTCAACGGGCAAAAGGGGGATAAAATGCCGGAATACGCTCTCGTAGGAAAAAGGGTCCCTCGGACCGATTCGGTGGAAAAGGTACGCGGGGAAGCGAAATTCACCGCTGATCTCTGTCTGCCCGGAATGCTCTGCGGCAAGGTATTGAGAAGCCCCTACCCCCACGCCCGAATCCTGAACATCAATACCGGCAAGGCTGAGGCGCTTCCCGGAGTCAAAGCGGTCATCACGGGCCGCAGAGATGCCAAGCCCTTCAAGTGGGGTGTGTTTCCCTACACCCGGGACTACCAGCTCCTGCCGATCGACAGGGTGCGCTATTTTGGACAGGATGTCGCTGCAGTGGCCGCCATCCATGAAGAGATAGCGCAGGAGGCCCTGGAATTGATCCGGGTGGAGTATGAACCCCTGCCGGCCGTTTTCGATCCTGAGGAAGCCATAAAGGAAGGGGCGCCTCTCGTCCACGAAGACAAGCCAGGAAATATCTGCGTTCAAGTGAGAGTGGATGAGGGCGAGGTGGACAAGGCCTTTGCCGAGGCCGACCTGGTCCTGGAGGGGGATTTTAGAGCCCCGGAGCAGAACTACGGCCAGACGGAGCCATATGCCGTTTTGGCCAAGTTTGATTCGACCGGAGTGGACATCTGGTGTCCCAATGCAGGGCCTCACATGAAGGCTCGACCGCTGAGCAGTGCCCTGGGCATGCCCACCTCGAAGGTAAGGGTGCATCGTGTCTACATCGGGGGCGCCTTTGGAGGAAGATCAGAGGTATCCCCTGCGGACCTCATCGCCTGCCTTCTCTCCCGAAAGGCCGGGCGGCCGGTCAAGCTCGTTTATGACCGCGAGGAAAACTGTAACTGTATCCGGCAGGAGGTTGCCTGGATCACCCGCCTCAAGATGGGCTTTAGAAAGGACGGCACCTGGACGGTGGCCGATATCCAATCGATTCTGGACGGCGGTGCTTATGCGAGCACCGGGCCCATTGCGGTATCCGTACCCTATATGGAGATGGAAACCACCTATTCCTTGAGGAATTTCAGGTACAACGGTTGCCGTGTCTATACCAACAAGCCCCCACGCGGCATGCACCCGGAGCAAAACCGGGCCTTCCACATTCCCATTGAATTGCACCTGGATCGGGCGGCCGAGAAACTGGGGATGGACCCCATGGAAATAAGGCTGAAAAACGCCATGACCGCAGGCTCCACCACCGTCACGGCAGCCAGGATCACCTCCTGCGGCCTTCGTGAATGTATTGAGAAGGCCACGGAGAAGGCGGGGTGGAAAGAAAAAAGGGGGAAATTGCCTTCCGGCCGGGGGATCGGCATGGCCTGTGGGTCCGTCATGACCGGGTTTCCTATGGGCATTCGAGGGGGTTCATCCGCTTTCATCAAGTTTAACGAGGACGCGGACGCAACGATCATTTCCGGGGTTGTGGATAACGGCCAGGGCAACGAAAGCATGGTGATTCAGATTGCGGCCGAGGAACTGGGGCTCCCTCTGAATAAGGTAAGCCTGGTCTCGGCAGACACGGGTATCTGTCCGCTGGACCCGGGCGCCTATTCCCAGGCAGCCACGCTCATCTCCGGGGGAGCCGTGAAGGAGGCGGCGGCCGATGCCAAGAGGCAGATCTTCGAGGTGGCGGCGAGGATGCTGGATGCAACACCGGAGGATTTGGAGGCAAGCGACGGAAATATTTATGTCAAGGGCGGTTCTGAAAAGAGCGTGCCCATACGCCAGGTGGTCATCCATGCCTTGGCAAACAACATCACCATCATGGGTCGAGGCTACCGCTGGCCGCAGATCGATAACAGCCGGGAGTGGGTGAGCCATCCCAAGGGACAATTCGCCACCACCTACTCGTACGGGTGCAGTGTCGCCGAGGTCGAGGTAGACAGGGAGACAGGGAAGGTGAAGGTCTTTCGCATGATAGCCGCCCACGACTGCGGATACCCCATAAACCTGATGGCCGTGGAGCAGCAAATCCAGCGGGCGGCAGTCGGTTCGGGCATCTACGGGGGTCTTTTGGAGCGTATCCTCTGGCACGAGGGAAAAAACCTGAATGCCAACCACCTGGACTACTGGTTCCCCACCGCACTGGATGTGCCTCCCATAGAGCCCATCGTCGTGGCCTCCAATGACCCCTATGGTCCATTCGGGGCCAAGGAGGGCAGCCTGTCTATTTCCATCTCCATGTACAGCGCTATTGCCTGTGCCGTCCACGACGCGCTTGGGATATGTCCCAAGGAAGCCCCTTTTACCCCTGAGAAGGTCCTTCAGGCTATGGAGGAAAAAGAGAACCAATAGTTTTGCCGATGCAAGGCAAATCTCTCAAAAACGGAAACGCAGAGTAGGAGATGAACATGCGGGTATTGGTATTGGGTGGAACCGGCGGCATGGGCCAGGGGGTCGCCCGCGACCTCATCAAGCAAGAGCAGATCCGCGCAGTCATTCTCGGTGACATCAACACGGACCCCGCCAGGGTGCAGGACAAGCTGCGGGCCAGCGAGAAGGTGTCGCTCCGGAAAATCGACGTGAACGATCACGCCGGGCTGGTCGGCGCGATCCGGGAGGTCGATGTGGTCATCAACTGCGCGGGGCCCTTTTACAAGACGGCCGTGGCGGTCGCCCGGGCAGCGGTGGAGGCGAAGGTCCACTACATCGACATCTGCGACGACTACGAAGCTGTCCCCATCCTCTTTTCGGACGCTGCCATTGATCTAGCGGCGAAGGAGGCGGGGGTCACCGTTCTGACGGGGATGGGCTCGGATCCGGGAACGAACAACGTGCTGGTCAAATGGTATGCAAATCAACTGGACCGCGTTGACGAGATACACCTGTTCTGGGTGGTGAGCATTGCCGAGCTCGCGGGCGCCGCCTGGGACCACAGCCTTCACATGGTCACGGGGAGAATTCCTCAGTACCTGGACGGAAAGCTGGAATATGTGGAGGGCGGCACAGGCGAGGAGATCGCCACCTTCCTTGAACCGCTGGGCGTCTGCAAGGTCCGCTATGTGGGCCATCCGCAGCCCATCACCATACCCCGCTACATTGAAGGAGTGAAGAAGGTGGTGATCAAGGGGGCGCTGATCCCGGGATGGGTGGATGAGCTGATCCGGGAGCAAAAAGAGACGGGCTTCCTCGGTACTGAAGCCGTTGAGATCAGGGGCACAAAGGTCGTGCCCTATGACCTCACCCTGAAGCTCTGGGATACCATCCCCAAGGGCCGGGACAACGGACCCGCCGCCTCCGGACTCAAAGTCATTGTGAAGGGGGAGAGAGGAGGCAAGCGGGTGACCTACACGGCCGACATCGTGGGCAGGATGGCGCCGGGAACCGGTCTTCCCGCCTCGATCGCAGCGCTCATGCTGGAGGCCGGCGAAGTCAAGACGAAGGGGGTGGTTGCTCCGGAAGGCTGCATTGATCCGGCGAAATTTCTCGGTGCCTTGATCCGAAGAGGCGCCAAGATCCATCAGACGGAAACGATCCAATCGATGCTCGAAGTCTAGCGGCCGGGGGCGAAGGAGGATCTCCATGAAAAGCGCTGAGAAGCTGAACATCGCCAAGAGTCTGCAGTATTTTGAAGAGGCAAAGGGATTGGTTCCGGGCGGGGTCCTGGGGGCTCGAAAACCCACCGACTTCATCGAAGGGGAGTATCCGATCTTCCTGGAATCCGGCAAGGGCTGCCGATTGGTCGACCTGGACGGAAATGAGTACATCGACTTCCTCTGCGGGTACGGGCCGATCATCCTGGGCTACAGGGAAGAAGAAGTGGATGAGGCCGTCATTCGGCAGATCAGGGACAGGGGTTTCTGCTTCACGCTGACCCAGACATACCAAAACCAGCTTGCCCGGAAACTCAGGGAACTCGTGCCGTGCGCAGAGATGAGCGTCTTCCTGAAGACCGGATCGGATGCCACCACGGCGAGCATCCGCATTGCACGGGCCTACACCAACCGCATCAAGGTCATGCGTTGCGGGTACCACGGCTGGCATGACTGGTGCGTGGAGATGAAGGGGGGCATTCCCGGAAAGCTTTACGAGGATGTACATGAGTTCCGTTACAACCGGCTCCATGAGCTCGAGGACCTGATGACCCGATATGGAGACCAGACCGCGGCCATCATCATGACCCCCTTCGGGCATCCCCTCCACCAGAGGATGGAAGAACCTGCCCCGGGGTTCCTGGAAGGGGTGAGAGAGATTGCCACGAGGTATGGCGCAGTTCTGGTGTTCGACGAGGTTCGAACCTGTTTCAGGCTGTCCATGGGCGGGGCTCAGGGGCTCTAC